>CALLVC010000108.1 GCA_938010785.1 uncultured Saprospiraceae bacterium | reverse complement strand
TTAATTCTAGCAACAGTAGATAAAGCTTTCTGAGCAATGATAGTACCATCAATAAAACTAGGAGGGTTATTACATACATCAAAATTACCACAATCTTCTTCTATTAATTCTCCAAAATAACTAAGTAATATTTTCCTCCTGCAACTTAGCGAATCCGCATATTGCTTCATTCTATCTAATTTTGCCATTTGGACTTCTTGATTACCAGAAGTAGTTGCAAATTTTTGTAATTGCACAACATCCGCATAACTATGAAAGAGTAGTGTAGAAGAAGGTAGTCCATCTCTTCCTGCCCGACCAATTTCTTGATAATAACCTTCAATGTTTTTGGGTAAATTATAATGAATAACCCATCGTACGTTTGATTTGTCGATGCCCATTCCAAAGGCTACGGTTGCACAAACTATTTCCACATTGTCATTGATAAAATCTTCTTGTACTTTCGAACGCTGACTAGCTGGCAATCCTGCATGATAGGCTTTTGCATTTAGCCCTTTCATTTGTAGCTTATCAGCTAAATTTTCTGTGTTTTTTCGACTTAAACAGTAAATTATCCCAGATTGATTCTCTCTTTTTTTAACAAATTGTAAAATTTGCTCAAACTTTTTCTGCCCTGGTTTTACATCCAAACTCAAATTTGGACGGTCAAAAGAAGCCACAAAAATCTGAGGTTGATGCATGCCTAATTGAGCCGATATATCTTTTCGTGTGGCTTTATCCGCCGTTGCAGTTAAAGCGATAATCGGTGTCGCAGGAAAGTGCCGCTTGATAAATTTTAGTTGCGTATATTCTGGCCTGAAATCATGCCCCCAAGCGGATATACAATGCGCCTCGTCTACTGCAAATAATGAAATTTGAATGCGTTTGAGTAAGGATAAAAAATTTGGAGAAACTATTTTTTCAGGAGAGACATAAATTAAATCAATATTTAGATTAAATATATCATCTTCGACTGCTCGTTGTTCTAGAGAACTCAGCGAACTATTTAGAAAAGATGCTTTAATACCATTAGCTCTCAAGCTTTCCACTTGGTCTTTCATCAAAGAAATCAAAGGCGAAACGACCACCGCAATTCCATCCATAGTTACCGCAGGAATTTGGTAACAAATCGATTTTCCTCCTCCTGTTGGCATCAACACTAAGGTGTCATTTAAATCATATACGGATTGCACAATATCCGCTTGCATCGGGCGAAAGTTGTCGTATCCAAAATATTTTTTCAGTGCAGCTTTTGCTTTCTCTATCGTCATTCTTTATAGTTGTTAGTGGTGGGTAGTAAAATTACCGTCACTAGCTAAAATAATTTTTACTTTTTAATAAAGGGTTTTCTTATAAAAACTTCTTTGCAAGACGTTCCTAATCCCGATTTTTATCGGGACCATATCGAATGGCAAAATTTGTAAAAACCCTTTTTTGATTTTATTGGGCTCGATGCCCAATGAAATCAAGATTTTTAGAGGTATTCATTTTTATAAGAAAACCCTTCTTTTTAATAAAATCGTATTCTACTAAACAAAAATTTTCGTGACTATTCACCATTGTCCTTTCAGGTTCAGAAATGCATGTCTTCATGGTCAAACAATAATCTGATAGTATCCCGCCAAATTACACAGCTTCTTTAACAACCTTTCTTGATTTTTACTTAGATGAGTTTTTCGCTAATTTGGCTGTATGGCAAAGCTATCTAGGAACACGTTTAAACTGGTGGCGGTGGCTCGTCATGTTACTGTCTGAGCGGAGCGAGTTTAACATGACTAGAATTCCTGCCTTTGCCGGCAGGCAGGTTTGTTTCTTTTTTTTCAATGAAAAAAGAAAAGATAGAAACAGCTCTCGTTAATAAAGAGTTAATAAATAATTTCATTATCGCTTATGTCTAAACCGTTCCCCGATTCCGTGCTCTCCAAATAGACATTAATAGTCGTATAGGTAAAACTACTGCTGCAATAAGACTTCCTACTCCGAAAAGTAGCATTTCAGCGGTAATGTATTTTCTCATGGTTTCCTGTTCTGGAATTGACATCTGGGCTAAGAAATTTTCTACTCCTTTCTCATCCAAAAAAGTCTGAAAATAATTAAGCTCATTGACTAAGAAAAAAAGCAAAATAGGCGTAATAGTAATAAGTGCAATTTTGATTTTTTCCCAATCTGCTAGAAAAGAAAATTTTAATAAAAATATCAGTCTGGTAAAGGTAATAAAAACAACAATAAAAAGAATGTTGGAAAAGTAGAAAGGGTAATTGCCTGCTACTTTTGTATAGATGGGGTAGAGGACGCCTAAGATAATTACAGCGGTAATTAACCACCAAAGAATTTCTAATTTTAAGAATAGCGATTTTTGTCGATTGTCCATTTTTTATTGTGGTAGTCAAAATCGACAAAAGTAAGGCTAAATTGCTTGTATTAACGAACTACCTACACTTTATAAAGAAAATTTTATAAAAAAATGACGACTTGATTGGCAATGCTCACTGAAGGTGGTTTAAAATTAAAAATTCAAAACTAAATTTTAATTAGTTCCTATAAAGAAAAATTGCCATGCAAAAATGCACAGCAATCTAAATCTGATATTGTATGAAAATAATTCTTGATTGTCGATTTTGAGTTTAAGGATTTTCATTTTGTCTATTCCTTATAGGACAAAGTTAAGCATAATTAAAGGTAATAGACTTATACTATTTTGATAAATTTTGATACTATCTTAACTTTTGTGGAACTGATGAGCCAAAACATTGTTAATATAGCATAAGAATATGGCTTATTTCAAAACGGCTTTTTTATATAAACTTGTTTTTTACAATTCGATATGAAGGCATCATTAGAAAAAATTGCACCAGTTTTTGGGAGTTCTTTTAATGTTAGAAAATTTACAAACCCAAATACTTGTAAAAATCCACATTGGCATTTTCATCCAGAATATGAGATTGTTTATATCTCAAATGGAAAAGGAAAGCGACATATAGGGAATCATCTCTCTCATTATGAAGATGGAGACCTAATTTTTTTAGGTCCTAATTTGCCTCATTTTGGCTTTTGCGACCAGTTTATGGAGGAACATGTGGAAGTAGTGATTCAAATGAAAGAAGATTTTTTGGGGAAAGACTTTTTTAATGCTCCTGAAATGTCCCGAATTCGGCAGTTATTTGAACGGTCGAAACAAGGTCTAATTTTTAATGCTATAGTGAAAGAACAGATTGGGACAACTATAGTCGAAATGACAGAAATGGATAATTTTGACCGACTCTTAGCTTTGTTGAAAATTTTGAAGGCCTTAGCTCAGACAAATGACTATACTGCTTTAAATGCTCGTGGCTTGACTTTGGAGGTGCAAACTCAAGATTATAAACGAATTAATAGAATTTATCAATTTGTTGAGGTTAATTTTAAACGAGAAATTAGTTTAGACGAAATATCGAGCGTGATAAATATGACGGTACCTGCTTTTTGCCGATATTTTAAAAAGTTGACGAGTAAAACCTTCACGCTTTTTGTTAATGAGTTTAGAATTGCTCACGCCTGCCAATTATTAGCCAATAGTGACTTGCCTATTTCTGAAATTTGTTTTGAAAGTGGATTCAATAACTTTTCTCATTTTAACAAGCAGTTTAAAATTGTGACAGGTAATAGCCCCTCCAAATATAGAAAGGAACTCAAAACATTCGTCATGTAAAAAGTGACAATTATCACCTTACATTTTGACAGCTTTCTAATTGACTATCAATATTTTAAAGATATCTTTCTTAATGAAATTTAGTAAGGTTTTACTATAACTGATTGATTGTCAGTGAATAATTATTTTCGCTACTACGCCACATTTAACGTTAAAATAACGATTGCTTTGAAATAGTTTTTCTATTTTGCCGACTCATGGCACTAACTGAATTAAACCAAACTAAACTTTTAAAATACAATTAGTTGCCACATAAATTGAAATTGGTGTTTTACATCAAATTCAGTTTAACCAAAAGCTAAA
Source organism: uncultured Saprospiraceae bacterium (assembly GCA_938010785.1). Classification (GTDB taxonomy): domain Bacteria; phylum Bacteroidota; class Bacteroidia; order Chitinophagales; family Saprospiraceae; genus JAFMDF01. Next base: position 13,343 of record CALLVC010000108.1, on the reverse strand, counting down.
TTAATGTTTACACTAGAAGCAATCAAAACCATTAAAAAATCTGGTACGGTTGCGCCGAGTTCTAAATTTTTAGTCAAAAAAATGACTAAACCGATTGAGGACAACGATAATGTTGTCATCGTCGAATTTGGTACTGGAAATGGCGTGATTACAGAAGGAATTTTAGATAAAATTACGGATAAATCTCAAATCCTTTCTTTTGAATTAAACGAGGCGATGTATTTGGATGCCTTGGAATCTCTTCCAGAAGACGACCGACTACAACTACTCAATGAATCAGCCCTAGAGTTTGATAAATTCTTAAAAGAGCAAGACATTGAAAAAGTAGACTATTTTGTCTCTAGTCTTCCTTTATCCCTACTGAAAAAAGCAGATATTCATTATTTAATGAGCAAAGTTACGAGCTTATTAAGTTATGGTGGTATGTTTATTCAATATCAATACAGCTTGGGAAAAAGAGATTTACTAAAAGGCTATTTTTCAAGTGTTCGACTTGGGTTTACACCACTTAATTTTCCCCCTGCATTCATTTATTATTGTACGATGTTAGGCTGATAATTAGTTGTAAGTGGTGAGTGATAAGTTGTAAATCACTTACCACTAACCACTAACCACTCACAACTATAAAACGATGGCAAATACCTTTTTTAAAAGTGTGGTTGATTTTACTAAAAATGTAAAGACCACGGGTGCCCTTTATCAAACTTCTAAGCAAATAGAAAAAGAAATTTGTAGTAAAATCGACCAAAATACTAAAGTAGTGGTCGAATTTGGGACGGGTTTGGGCAATATCACTCAGCGGATTCTGGATAGCTTACCTGCTGATGGTAAATTATATTCTTTTGAAGTGAAATCAGAATTTTTAGAAGATGTGAAAGACTTAATCAAAGACGATAGATTGGTCTTAATCAATGATGGAGCGCAGAATTTTGATAAATATGTACAAGAAGAAGTGGATTGTTTTATCTCTTCCATTCCTGTGACCTTGATTCCTAAAGAGGTGGTGATGACTGCTTTGGAGAAAAGTTATACTGCCTTAAAGACAGGTAATTATTTTTGTCAGGTGTTGTATTCTCCTTTTCACAAAAAGAAATTTAGCGCGGTGTTTGACGAAGTGGACATTAAGACGGCTGCATCTGTTCCTTTGGGTTTTATTCATCATTGTCGGAAGACTAAGGAATAATTAATAATGCGAATCAGGGATAAGATTTTAAATGTTGCTGATTATCAAATGATTAAATCATGGTGATTATCAAATGATTAAATCATGGTGATTTCAAAAATCACCATGATTTAGGATCTAACTAACTAAAAATCAGTATTTCTTTCTACTCCTGATTTGCATTAATAATCAATAATTAATTACTACTTTTTTAACAACAGGCTCTTCCGAGCGATTCAAGAATTGGATAAAATAAATTCCATTTCGGTAAGTTGGAAAATGTTGTGTACTATTAGGTGTTACCAATCCCTCAGCTACTTTTGCGCCTTTTGAGTTATAAATAAAATAAGGAATCTGTTCTAAAGTCGAATTGCCTACCTCAATAATAAAATAGTAACTAGCTGGATTTGGATACACCTTTATTTCATCACCTAAAACTGTTGGAAGATTAGGTTCACATCCATTATTATTGATTAAACCATTTCTCGCTCTAATCAAGGCAGCCTGCATTCTCATGGCTTGCCCTCTTGTAAACATTGCCAAGCATTCCCCTTCTGAATTATTCATAAAATTAGCGGTGATGTCTCTTGAACCACAACTAGATTCATCAATATTTGGACAGCCATTATATTGACTATTTTGAGTAGGGGTGTCCGCAACAAAATCATTGCCCTCACAACCATCATCGAAAAGATGGCTTAGATTAAAATAATGCCCAACTTCATGGACTACTGTTCTTCCTAAGTGAAACGGGGGAGTGGCTAATCCACCCATTCCAAAAAATCTTGGACTGATTACTACGCCATCTTGTTCGGGTGGGTTTTGAAATGGTTTAGTTGCATATCCTGCAAACAGGTCCGTTTTAGTGACCCAAATATTGAGGTATTTATTGGTGTCCCAAGCAGTTTGACCACCTTCATTAGTGTCGTAAAGCCAAAGATTACCGGGGGAGAAAATATTTCTGTCAGAGGTGGTTCTTCGAGTAATACCAGTTGTAGGACTGCCATCAGGTGCAATCGTTGCTAGACAAAAATTAAAACCGACGGTACCAATTCTATCTTGAAATGCTGGATGGATTCTATCTAAATTATCATTTTCCAGATTGTAATCCCTATTCAAAGCGGTGATTTGAGTATGTACTTGTTCGTCTAATATTTCTACTTCCGATTCTTGTGTTACGATATGTACGACTACTGGAATGGTGATTTTTCCTCGACTTATTGCGGATTGATTAGGATTGTTTATATAATTTTTGGTGAAAATTTCTAATTCTTCTTGGAGAGCTGGATTGAAATTTGTGGTAGATGTAAAGCAATTTTTAATATTGTTTTGACCTATTAATTGACCGATATTTAATAATAAAGGAAATAATAAAATAAACAGCTTTTTATTGAAAAAAGAAGGATATGTTATTGGTTGAAACAATGGTTTATGTCAGTTTATTATCGGTTATAAGAGCGTATAGTCTAAATAGAAAGTTCAAGTTCAAGTGCCAAGCTCAAATTCAAACTTACAAAGTATTGACAATCAATTACTTTAAAGATGAGTTTTAGACTTTGACACACTTTTCTGAACACTTATTCTATCACAGAGTAAAACGAAAATTTTACTAAAAAGATTATTATTTAACATTTGATGGTAAACTGCCAACTGCTCACTGCCAACTGCTACCCCCGTTCCTCAATCAATTCAATCAACAAATCTACTGCTTCTCTTACAAAAGCAGGGTCTTCCGCATAAGTCTCCCGTTCCTTTACAATAATATTCTTAGGTAATCCTTCTTTCAATCTATTGAAAAAAGCAGCATCTGATTTTTTATCTTCCAACACGCCTCCTTTGATAGAATACCGACCAACTCCGCCCTTGGGAATCATAAAATATGCTTTATCCTTTGTATGTTGTAACCGTTCGATAATACTGTCTGCTACTCGGATTATCTCTGTTTCATTTAACCGTGGGACAAAGACGACTGGACTATGGAAAACGATTTGGTGATGTTTAAATTCTTCGGGTACTTCATTTGGGGACACTAAAATGCCTAAGTGTTCTGCTCCTCCTGGACATAGCACCTGCGGCAAACCCAATTTCCCTGCAACTGTTAATCTTTCAGGGCCTCCCGCCCGTAAAACACCCCATACATCATCTGCAATTTCGCCCATTGCGTAGTCAAATACTGCCCCGATAATGCCTTCTTTCATCATCTGCTCCATCGCTTGACCTCCAGAACCGACCGCATGGAAAACAATGACTTCATATCCTTTGGATTCGATGTATTTTATCGCCTCCATTGAGCCATTGGTCAACACGCCTAAGTTGGACATGCCAATCAAAGGTTTGTCCCCTTTTTCCATCACAAACTTAGTCTCTACGGCTGCCATTCCACAAGCCGCCGCTGCGGCATTGGCTAATATCTTCCTCGTAAATGGATTTAGTTTTAAAATATCACTCACCGAAAACATCATGGTGATGTCTTTTATTCCGACAAAACCTGTCATATCGCCAGCGGCAATCGTTGATACCATTATTTTAGGAAAACCATAGGGTAGGGCTTGCATGATTTCACAACAGGTCGAAGTGCCTTGTGTCCCTCCTAATCCCAAGACCGCATGGACTTCATTTTTGACAATTTTTTTATTTAGAATTTTGATGGCACCTTTGACTACAAATGGATTAGATTTTTCTCTAGTCGGGTCTTTTAATATTTCTTTAATAGAACCGCCGCCAGTAGAGATGACTTTTCCTCTGGAAATATCCGCTTTGATGCCTGCTTTTCCAACTACGCCAATATCTATTAATAAGGCTGCATGACCGATAGCTTCGATTTGTTTTTTTAAGAATCCTGCCTCTTGGTCTTTGGTGTCAAGGGTAATTAAAAGGGCTATGGTTTTTCGCATGTCGTTTTGATTGATGTTTTTTATTAGTTTTTTTTACACATAGTCACATAGTGAAGGCAACACATAGTGCTTACAGTTTTCTTTACTAGGCTTGGTTCGAGCGTTAGTTTTGCATTAGCTAGATTAAAAATGTTCCAGCTTTGCCTTTGACTAAAAAGGAAAATTATGTGTACCTATGTGTTTTAACTATGTGACTATGTGATGAAAACCTATTTTTTCTTAGTCGGGAATCGTAAATCTGCAAATTCTTTAGCAGCTGCATATACTGCTTTTTCTATTGGAATACGCTCGGTTGAAGAACCTGTCCAAATACCATCACAACTCGTATGGTCTAAAATATACTGCGCATCTTCAGGAGTTGACATAGCTGCTCCATGAGCAATTAGCATCACATCCTTTTTGATTTTACGCATAATTTTATTGGCTTCTTCTGTTCTTTTTGCTGTCCCTGCAATTTTTTCGCCTGAATCATAACCTGTCAAACCACCTTTGGTTGTTCCAGCATGAAAGCAGAAAATATCTGGTTGTGCTTCTTCCATGATGCGAATGCTATCTTCCATCGTAAAAGCCAATCCAATGGTCACCATATCCATTTCTTTAGCTAATTTAAGCATTTCAATCTCATTATCTATGGTAATCCCACTTTTTGTTAGGACTTTAAAGATTTCACTATCTCGGTCCACATAACTAATAGAAGGGCCGATATTAGAAACGGATTCAACGCCCATCGCTTTGCAGTCATTTAATACCATCCGCATATCTTTCAAGGGGTCATTGGCATTAAGGCAGGCACAGATGAAGGCATCTCCCTTGATGGCAGGCATAATGTCTTCTCTGGTGTAATCCAATGTTTGTTTGTTGGAATCCAAAATAGGCCATAGCATCGACATTGTCCCCATTCCATTGGCTCTTAATCTTGCACCTGAAAAGGTATTGATACAGTCGGCGCCTGCTTTTTCTAATAGTTTGGCGACCAAACCACTACCTGCACTGGCAATTAATATTGGAATCCGATTTTTGACTTTTTTCTTTAATTTTTTAAGGATTTCTTTTCTCGACGTTCTTGGTGTAATCATGTTTTGATGTTATTTTTTAAATTAGTTCATTTGCCTCAATCCATGCTCGCTCAAATTCTATCTTTTTTATTATTATTGCAATACTTGTTGATTGGTCCATTTTCATATACTTCTATTTGTCGTAGTACCCCTCCATTATCTTTCGTTTCAAAATACCATATTGAATTACCCCAATGGTCATAGCTGTCTCCTCTTGTCCGTTTCCATGGTCTTTTGAAATATAAGTACATGACTTTTACTTGTAATTTTTATCAATTTCATCCGTAATTGCTCGTAATCCTAAAGCATTAACCATCGAATCTAACTCTTGTTGCACCGTAAAAGGCCCATTCCACCGAATCCGTTCTCCAAATTCTAAATTGTATAATCTCCCTAGGAAAAAGGTCAAACGGTCTACTTCCAACTGGTCTTTTTTATAATAGTCGTAAAGATATTTAAAATTTCGACGCCTTGTACCTGATGCTAATGGTGCATGGTGCATCACTATCCACGGCGCATAAAAGGCTTTATTCCCGTGGTCTATTTTATTGGGGTATCCATGTTTAATAATATAAGCTTCTATTTTTTCGAGATTGCTTTTATCGGTGTCCATCATGGCTTGCACTGCTTGTTGGTGTTCCTTGCTGTCGTAGCCATATTTTTGATTGATGGCTGATTCTTGCTCTCTGACAGCTTGGTCTGCGGTGCCTATTTTTTCTAAGAAGGCTCTTTGCGATTTTTTGTCCGTTAGGGATTCGATTTCTTCTTTGATTTTATCTTCTATAGTCGTCGTCGATGCTTGACAAGCAAAAAAGAGAATAATGGTTAATAGTAGAAAGTAAGGAGTTTTCATGATTATTTACTTTTTTTACTTTGATAGGGCTTGGAATTTTCAACTTAACAAATGGTGCAAAATAGGTAGTACGGATTAAGCGGATTTAAATAGGGATTTTTAAAAGTTGTATTTAAATCCTTGAATATCCGCTGTCAACCCTTCCGTAGGCGGTTCACCCGTACGGGCTCCTGCCTACTGTACAGACTATCCTCCTAGAATAGCTAGGAGTTAATCTTAAACCTCTTTTCTATTTTACCTCTATTCAAATAGTCTTTTTAGTGGCGGAGGTAGCTCAATATAAATTTTGTTACCTTTTTCTACCTCAGGAAATACTTCAAAAATTTCTTTATAAAACCAATAATATTGTTCAGAAATAGGGACTTCATCTTCTCTATGAAAAGTAGCAAAAGTTTCATCAAAAGCATTGATGAAATCCAATGCCGTATCTCCATTTAAGGGATGAACAAAGGCAGAACCTTTGGTTGGAATGGCGACTACTGCACCGTATTTCCCAATAGCAAAAGGTGCATTTTTTGATAATTCCAACATAAAGGAGGCTGAAAAGTCACCACTGAAAAAGGTAAATAATTGAAATTCATCCTTCCAATAAACTTCTTGAATGTCTATTTTTTCTGCGGCAATATTAGCCAATGCAATCTCAAAAAGTTCTGATTGAGGTATTGCCCACTCAACAATATCTTCAGGGGTTAAAAAATGGAAACGCTCATCATAATCTAGGATTAAAAAAGAGTGGGTATGGGGGATGTCAAAACGGTGAACCAAATCGCCTGACATAGATTTAGGTCTTCTGACTAGCACCTTTAACAAGGACTGTGCATACTCAAAATCCTTGGATAAAAACTTAGCTTTGCTTTCATCAATAGGAAATCTACTAAAATGATTTTTAATTACTGTCGGCCATTCTTCTTCCTCATAATACTTACACTTCCTCACTAGATTATCCAAATGAAAGACAAATTCTTCTTCTGCTCTTTTAAGATTAGTGACTTTAATCGTTCCTGCCTGAATAGCGCTAATTTTGCCAAGTCTTTTACATTCTTCTTCTGACATTTGAAGTATTTTCGCATACTCTTTTTTGGTGACAATGTCTTCGTAGAAGTCGGGCCTTTTTCTATCGAAAGTTTTGTTTTTGTTGAATAGAGAACCGTACATAATAAGCTTGCTATACTAAAAGGATTAAATCCTTTCTAATTCAAAATATAAAAATCAAATTACCCGTTCATTCCCTCCGTCAATTGGTACTTGTGCTCCAGTGATTTTTCCAAAGGTTTTTCCCAACATTGCTATCGCTAAATCTGCTACATCATGTGAGGTAATTTCTGTCTTTAAAATATTATTTGTCTTGTATTCTTCTACGGTCATACCGTAATGCTTTGCTCTACTTTCCAACACTTCTTTAGTCCAAATACCTGTATCAAACACCGCATTGGGATGCATCATATTGACGCGAATGCCTTTTTCTCCTAATTCCATGGCTGCTATTCTTCCCAATTGGGTTAATCCTGCTTTGGCGACGGAGTAAGCAGATGCGCCCGGTCCCGGCGCTGGTACATTTTTGGAAACGATGAAAACCACCGCTGGGTCAAAGCCTAGTTCCAAATAGGGTACACATAATTGTAGTAGCTGCTGGTGACTGGTAACATTGATGTCCATACTGCGTTGCCAGTTTTTGGCGTCCATGTCCGCTATTTTGGCAGATTTTGGAAAAATTCCTGCATTGCTAATCAACATATCAATTCCACCAAAATGAGCCACTGTTTGCTCAATCGCTTTTTCCATTTGCTTACTATTGGTCACATCACATTTGACTCCTAACACTTCTTTTTGCGGAAAGCAACTATTAATTTTATTATCGATATCGAAAGCTGCCACTACTGCCCCTTGAGCGACCAAACTTTCTACACAAGCCTTACCAATACCACTTGCTGCACCTGTGACAATCGCTATTTTTCCAGCCATGGCTTTGGGTTTTCCAGCTTTCGCTAATTTAGCTTGCTCCAGACTCCAATATTCCATCTCGAATAAATCGGGTTTAGATAAAGCTTTCCACCCACCTAAATGTTCGGCTTGGTGAATTGCTTTTTTTGTATGTCTCGCAATGTCCTCAATGATGGTTAAATGCTTAGGACTTGGGCCGAAAGACAAGGTGCCTGTGTTTGGAAGGACTGCCCAACGTGGGGCTTGGTCTAACAATTGTTCCCCTTTATTGTATTTGTCGAAGTAGGCAATGTATTCTTGCACGTATTTATCTAAATCTTTCTGAGAATCTTTGCCAAAAACGACGGGTGTTCGTTTCGTTCGAATAATGTGGTCAGGTGTTAATGGGCCTCGATTGGTTATTTTTTTGACATCGGATAAATTACTAAATGCCACCGATGCAGCAGCATTATCTAATTTGCTTAATACTGGTTTTCCCCAAACATTGGAAACTTGTTGGCGAATTGTTGCCAATCTTAAAGTATCTACTTTTCCTTTTTTGGCTCCTTTGATGGCTTTAGCACCTTGCTTTTTAAGGTACTTTTCGGCTTTATCCACTATATCAATCATCTTTTCGTAAGCCTTCTTAGCATCATGGTCAAAGGTGAAAACACCATGATTCATTAATATCATTCCATCCAGACTATCCCAATCTATGCCTTGCGTCATTTCATAAATGGTCTTTGCCAATATAAAACCGGGCATCACATAAGGAATTATTAGCATATTTTTACCATAAATCTCTTGGATGCGTTTTTTCCCATTTGGTGAATTTGTGATAACGACCACTGCATCGGCATGAGTATGGTCCACAAAAGTATAGGGAATTAAACCGTGCAAAATCGTCTCTACGGATGGATTCGGTGCATTTGGATTGGTCATCGCCATTCGTTGGTATTTGACCATATCAATGTCCGATAATTCAGGTAGTTTGACCAACTTTTTTAAAGCACTCATTTTCACTGGCGCAAATCCTTCTGCCTTTATCGTGTCTAAACTCCAACCACTTCCTTTGACGTATAAAATTTCTTCTTCTTCTCCAAAGATGTTGGTTTCTTTGATTTTTACAGAGGTATTTCCGCCACCGTGCATGACTAAATCTTCGTCTCGTCCTAAGACATTAGACGAGTAGACTCTTAGTTTTAATAGGTCGCCTTTTATTTTTTTGGCTTCGGTGTTATTCCAGTTACTTTTCATAATTTATTAATTATTGATTTGTTGTTTTTGGATAGTTATAGCTTATTTGCCGACTAATTCTAAATGACTTTTTACACAATTCCTTACTTAGCTGATGTACCTAACTGCCGAAATCAACCCATCTTCTACTTCATAAATCACTACAATTTCTCGATATTTTACCTCTTTTCGATTCGTGATTATTTCTCGGTCGATGACTTTGTTTTTAAAGACCATTCGACTGATTAACTGGACATTCAAGTTAGGAGAATTGTCAAAGACATCCGTGTAATTAATTCGCATTGCTTCCATTCCTTGTAAAAAAGGTTCATTTTCTGGAAAATGATATAGCCCTACATCTTCTTTATAACAAGATAAGAACTTGTCTAAATCTCTTTCTACAAAGCCTTCGAATTGTTTTTGAATGAGTTTTTCTGGTGTCATTGTTCTGTTTTTTGTTCACTATGATAGGCTGCCATTTCTATCACCAATTTTAGTATACCGAGCATACCAATTCCCATTACGACTATCCCTAAAGAAATATCATTCACATTTTCATTTTTGCTAAATAAAAAACCGTACAATCCGAAAACCAAGAAGAATAAGGTTAACAGCATCACATAAATGATGAAAATTTTAGCATACTTAGGGTTCTGATAAATGATTCTAGATAATTTGTTTTGCGTTTTAGTGGAGTCTTGTAAAGTAGAAAAACTAATGCCTAAGCCCATGAATAGTAGACTCTTATTAATAGATTTCCAATAAGAACCTATATCGTTTAACAGCGGCTCATAGGCAAAATACAAAGCGATGACCATCAAGGGATATTGAAGATAACTTAAGTATTGAAAATATAGTTTATAGTTTTTTAGCATAATTATAGGCCTGTTTTAATGGAATTTTTCTCATTCTCTAAACCAATTTTTTTAAAAAATTAGCCACCGCTTCGTTTACTTCTTCCTTATGTGGTCGATTCCCAAGATACCTAGACGTTACCTTTTCCAGATGACTGCCTTTGATATGTTGGTGAATTACTTTTGCCATTTCAAAAGGATGTAATGGGTCATCATCATTTCCGAAAACTAAACAAGGTTGCTTTATTTTTTTTAAATCAGCCAAGTCTTTAAAAGGGGCATCCGAAACCATGCTTTTCAGTACCATTGGAATTGCCGTTTGTTGGGTTTCGCTAAATACGCCCATAATGGAAACGGCAGCCGTTCTGAGATGACCTTTTATATGCTGATATTCATGATTTTTTTCAAATTTGGTTCGGTCATTTCGTTTACCTATTAACTTTGCGGCTGATTTTAAAATCATTAAATTTTCAGGATTGGGTTTATCCAACCAAGCTGGTCTGACTAGCACTAAGCCAGCTACTTTTTCTGGATACCGCAAGGCTATATTCATAGAAATTCCTGCACCCATCGAAATACCACCAAAAATTGCTTTTTCTATTTTTAAATGTTCCATTAATCGTATCACTTCATCTGCATAGAAATCGAAGGATGGTGGTGTGGCTAATCGCAGTGGAGTATCTCCGTGTCCCGGACAATCCATAGATATCAATTGAACCTTTTCTTGTCCACCTAATAAACTTTGTGCTTGCGCCAAATTGGACCCTAGACCATGTTGGAAAATGAATGGAAATCCTTCGCCTGAAATTTTATAATTGATTGTTCGTTGCATTAATTATTGACTACTAAATTTTTAAGAAAAGCGAATATAACAAATTTCTTTTTTCTAGGCTCTTTTGATTGAGAATAAAGGGTTTTCTTATAAAAATGCTTAACTAGACGTTCCTAATCCCGATTTTCATCGGGACCGTATCGAACGACAACATTTGTAAAAAAGGGGATTTAAAGGGTGAGCTAAAATAATTTTCTTTGAAAAATTATTTTAGCTCACCCTTTAAAAACCATTTTTTGATTAGAATAGGCTCGATGCCTATTCAAATCAATATTTATGCTCGAATTCAATTTTTATATGAAAGCCCTTATCGAGAATACTCTTTTTTTATAAAAAAATATTAATTTCGGGCAAGACATAAAATGAATAAAAAGATAAGCTTATGAAGTTAGGTATGAATATGCTGTTGTGGACGACCTTCGTTGACGAAACCTACTTTCCACACATCGAAAAAATTAAAAAAGTAGGCTACGATGGAATTGAAGTTCCGATTGGGGATGGAGGGGCTAAGGACTATCGCAAAGTTGGTGATTTTTTGAAAAGTTTAGGTATGACTTGTACCGCAGTTTCTTCTGTTTTTGAGGAAGAGAACCCTGCAAGTCCTGATGCTAAAGTTCGTCAAAAAGGCGTGGATGCTTTGAAGTGGCGAATTGATATGGCAGCGGAAATGGGCGCTGAGGTTATCGGTGGTCCTTATCATTCTGCGTTTGCTCATTTTTCTGGAAAAGCACCCACTGAAGATGAACGAAAATGGAGTGCAGAAGTCTTGGCTAAAGCAGCGGAATATGCAGCTGGAACAGGTGTGATTTTGACCCCCGAAGCCTTAAATCGTTTTGAATGCTACCTGTTTAATACCTTGGAAAGTATTTCAAAATTATTGAAAGAGGTTGACCATCCTAATTTACGCATGATTTACGATACGCATCACGCACATATTGAAGAGAAAAGTCAAGGCAGTGTGATTCAAAAATATGCAGACTTGATTGCACATGTGCATATATCTGAAAACGATAGAGGAACACCAGGAACAGGTCAAGTTCAATGGGGGGAAGTTTTCCAAAATCTACGAGCGATTGGTTACGACAAATGGTTAACCATTGAGGCATTTAGTAGACACAACGAAGAATTTGCCAATGGGATTAATGTTTGGCGAAACTACCAAGATGACTTGTCGGAAGTATATGAGCAAGGGTATGAGTTTATTACGAATAGTTGGGGTAGGTATGCTAAGGGGTAATGAGGTTGATGAGGTAATGAGGTTAATAGGGCTAATGAGGATTAATTTTTAAAAAAAGAAATTAAAATGGCAAAATCTGGATATGTAGATTCCAATGGAACCAGTATTTATTATCAAATTAGAGGAACTGGTGAGCCTTTGGTTTTATTAATGGGCTTTGGTGCAGATGGCAATGTGTGGGAACAGCATGCGGCAGTTTATGAACAACATTTTCAATGTATTATATTGGATAACCGAGGTGTTGGTTTATCTGGGCAACCGAAAGGGCCTTATACGACCAAAATGATGGCTGCTGATACGATTGCGGTGATGGATAGTTTAGGGGTTAAATCTGCTAAAGTGGCAGGAATTTCTATGGGGGGAGCGATTGCGCAAGAAGTAGCGATTAATTATCCCGATAGAGTAAACGCTTTGGTTTTAATTAGTACTTGGCCGATTTTTAATAATTACGCCAAGACGGTCTATGAAAATCTGAAAAAATTACGGGTAACGTCTAAACTTGATGATTTTATGGAATTATTGCAATTATGGATTTTTGCACCGCCGCATTATGACGATAATTTAAGTGATTTAAAAGAAGGACAACAAGAGGCCGCCGCGAATGAAGCTCCACAAACACAAAATGGATTTGAAGGGCAATTGGATGCCTGTATTCACCACGATTCGGTCGATAGATTACACCAAATAAAAGTACCGACTTTAATTACGATTGGGCAGATGGATATTTTCACGCCACCGCCTTTTTCAGATATTCTACATGAAAAAGTTGCGGGCTCTCAGTTAATTAATTTTCCTACTGGTGGGCATGTTCATCATTGGGAGGATTTAGAGCGGTTTAATCGAGTGACCTTGCGATTTTTACAAGATAATTTATTGCCTAATAACCTGTTTATGCATTAATAAAATAGATTTGTTATATTTGTTAGAAATAAAACATTAAAATATGATTGCAACATCAGCCATAGATGAGATAGTTGATTTTATTGCCAAACAAAATCCTAATCAAGTACTTGCTTTTAAAGCTTCGAAAGCCACAAAAAATAGAGTATTTAAATTAATTAATAAATCGAAAACTGCAAAATTAATAGAGAAAGAACAAGCTGAGTTGGATAGTTATCTGCTTTTAGAGCATTTGATGCGACTTGCAAAAATAAAAGCTTACCAAGAACTGATATTGGAAAGGCAACAATTAAAATATTACAGTTGAATCATATAAATCGTATTGAAGAAAGAGAGGCACTTATTGTAGCAGGACTTTTCCCACCTTTTGATATTCCCTTTACGAACCAATAAGTAATTT
>CALLVC010000107.1 GCA_938010785.1 uncultured Saprospiraceae bacterium | reverse complement strand
AGGATGCTTTAAAAGCGGAAAATTCTTTTCAATTTCCTTTCGAAGCATTGGAAGCCGTTTCTATCCTTTACCCTACAGATAGCACTTTTAGAATTTTTACTTGGCAATTGTATGTTGATAAAAACGATTATCGCTACGGTGGGTTTATTCAAGTTAATAATGAAAAAAATCAAGTGTTTCCACTAGTTGATGCTTCCCAGGAGATTCAAACTTATGATTTGGAATATGATGTCTTAGGCCCAACGGATTGGTATGGCGCTTTATATTTCAATCTTCATGAATTTGAGACACCAAAAGGAAAACAATATTTACTTTTTGGTTTTGACGGCTTTGAATTCTTCAACAAAAGGAAAGTAGCGGAAGCCTTATATTTTGATGAAGCTAGTCAACCTGTTTTTGGCGCACCGGCTTTTGCCAAAGCAGAAACTGGATATGAAGCTAGTACAAAAAATAGATTATACTTAGAATATTCGGCAGAGGTAGCGGCAAGATTAAACTACGACCCTTCTTTGGATATGGTCATTATGGATAATCTTGTCTCTATGAGAAGTCCCTATAAAGGTGTTGGTAATGTTAATATTCCTGACGGAAGTTACATTGGCTATCAATTAAAAAATGGCGTTTGGGAATATGTAGAAAAAGTATTTAATCAGGTTTCAGAAAAACCACCAGCCCCTAGAAGGGTTTTGACCGAAAGTTCTACCCAAAATGATTTATTTGGTAAAAAATCTAGAAGAAAAAAACGAGATAAAAATTTACCTATGCGAAATAATAGGTAAATACATTAAGAGTATGTCTAAAGATATTTACTAACTAAAAAGCCCCTCCCTTAAAAAATAAGAGAGGGGCTTTTTCTTTGCTTTAAATCAAAAAAGCATTAATCTATTCGTAACATACGATTGGTCACGGCTTCTTTGCCTGCTGAAATCGTGTAGTAATAAACGCCTTTAACCAGGTTTTGCTGATTAAACTCGTATTCATTATACCCTTTAGAGAAATCCCTTTCCATCACGCTTACTTGCTTTCCTAAATAATCGTGAACAATTAATTTCACCTTCATATCCTCAGGTAAATTAAAACCAATTGTGGTGCTTAACTTAAACGGATTCGGGTAATTCTGATATACCATAAACTCCGATTGCTTTAAATCATCATCAAGGTCAAACGAGGAAGATGTTAATTTTTCTACTACCTCATTATTGGATGCTGTCGTTTTTTCAGCGGTCAAAGATGGTGCAGTATTCGCAGCTACTTTCATACCGTCAGGTGTTGGTTGCGGTGGATTTCCACCAACGGTAGGAACTGTAACATAAGTTTGCTTGTCACAGCCATTTGCATCTGTAATATTTACAGAATAAACGCCGCTTGGCAAACTACTCAAAACGATAGGCCCATTCGTAATCTGTGTTTGTACAGATGGCCCAGTTAGATTTATAGTATAAGGAGCTTGACCATTTTGGAAATAAACTGCTAAAGAACCATTGCCTTCTTGTACACCTGGGTTTGGAAAGACTTGATAAGCTAAGTTATTCTCCAATTGAAAAATTTCTGTAGATTCCATTACCTCACAACCATTCGCATCAATTACGGTAATGTTATAGATGCCAGGACAAGGTACTTCAAATTTATAATTATAACCAGCAACTGTCGCAACATTCTCACTATGTCCAGCAGACCATTTAACCGTAAACCCTGGTTTACCACCAGATATAATTACCTCAATTGTCCCTAATTTATGGCAAATAGGATAAGTTTTCTCCAACCGACAATGTAAATCGTTCACGCCTGTTCCAACTGTTGCTGTTACCGTCTCTGAACAACCATTTGCATCGGTTACAACTACTGTATAGGTTCCTAATGGCAATGGAACAAATTGAGTTGCGCCATTTGTAGATACATAAGTACCTGAAACTGGTCCAGTATAGGAAATCGTATAAACAGGGGTTCCTCCTCTTACGCCTATATCTAAACCTGAATTATTAGTACATACTTCTGATTGAACACCTACTGTACAAACCATATCTGATGCGCCACCACCAACAGTAATACTCTCTGACGCAGTACATCCTTTACTGTCTGAAACTGTAATCGTATAAGTCCCTGCACTTAAACCTGAAATATTAGCCGTTCCTGCTCGGCTACCTGTAGTCGTAGCAATCACAGCACCAGTAGTTGGTCCTGTATAATCTACTCTATAAGCTGGGTATCCACCACTAATTCCTATTGTAATTCCGCCCATATTATCACAAATCTGCGGTGTCTGATTTAACACACAAGCTAAATCTGAAACTGAATTATTTACCGTAATACTTTTAGTATCAGAACAGCCTCGACTATCTGTTACAACAATGGCATAATTTCCTAAAGGCAAATCTAAAATTGCACCAGTTCCTGAATTTACGCTAGTCGTTGTAGCTATAACACTACCAGTTCTTGGACCACTATAATCTATTCTATAAGATGGTTCTCCTCCTGTAATTGCCACTCCTACTTGGCCCATATTATCACATAAAACAGGCGTTTGGGTTACTACAGTAGACATATCTGAAATAGAACCTGTAACGGTAATACTCTCCGTATCAGAGCATCCGCGACTATCTGTTACAACAATAGTATAAGTTCCAGCAGGCATTCCTAAAATAGTCCCATTTCCAGCACGCGCTCCCGTTGTAGTTGCTATCATCGAACCAGATTTAGGTCCCGTGTAATCTATTCTATACGTTGGGTCTCCACCTGAAATGGATACGCCTATTTGGCCCATATTATCACATTCTACAGGTGTTTGAGTTACTATCGTAGATATGTCTGATACAGAACCTGTCACCGTGATACTTTCTGTATCTGAACATCCTCGACTATCTGTTACTAAAATGGTATATAAACCAGCAGGTAAATCTAAAATAGTGCCTGTCCCTGAATTCCCCCCTGTTGTAGTTGCTACCAACGAGCCTGACTTTGGTCCTGTGTAATCAATTCTATACGTTGGGTCTCCTCCCGAAATTGCTATGCCTAATTGGCCCATATTATCACATTCTACTGGCGTTTGCGTAACGATGGTAGACATCTGCGACATTTCACTCCCAACTGTGATGCTTTTAGTGATGGTACATCCCATGCCATCTTTAATAGTAATGGAATAGTCACCTGAAGGTAAATGTGGTATACTTATCACTCCGGAACTATTTACAGCAACCGTTCCAGATTTAGGACCAGAATAAGCAACAGAATAGCCCGATACACCACTAGAAATAGTTAAATCAATTTGCCCCAAATTAGTGCAATTTGCAGGTTTCTGTGTCAGCGTAGCAGACATTGGGTCCCCTTTTGCGGTAACAGTAACTGTTCTTATTATTGAGCAATTATTAGCATCTTTAATTTCAAAAGTATAGTCACCCGGTACTAGATTTTGAATTAATTTTGAAATCGCTGTAGTTCGAGTTGAGCCTGATGATGGTCCATACCAGGAAATAAAATATTCGGAAGTTCCACCACTTATGAATACGCTTGCAGCTCCATAACCACTACAAGAATTATTATCTTCAACAGACCTTACGTTACCAGATAACTTTTTAGTTGATGTTATCAATGTCGTGGTTTGGGTTTGTCCACAGCCATCTTTCTCCACCTTTACGGTGTAATTTCCTTTTAATAAATTGTCAATTCTAAAATTATTATCATTCGCAATCATTCCACCTGAGCTAGGTCCATCCAAAATCACCCAATATGGAGGAGAACTTCCTGTAACATTAATAGTCATAGAACCATATTCTTGACAAGGGTCGTTTGGAGTCAAAGTATATTCAAAATCATTGACATCTTGTTCAATCTTAATATTCAAAACCATATCTCCATGACCTGTAGCATCTTTTACTTTAACAAGGTAGGTTCCCTTTGGCAAATCTGAGATATTATAATTATCTTTAGAAGTAGTGGTCTCAGCCCAAATAGAACTATCATTATTGTCCCACTCTACACTGTAGGGAGGAATCCCTCCATTAATTACAACATCAATGGAACCATAAACTCCGCCACAAGTTACGTTGTTAGGAGTTGCGCTGATAGTGAATGTAACATCCGATATTGGAATTTCATTGACCGTCAAATGCCCATTATTTCCTATGACGTTAAATGAGAAAAATAACAATGGACATACAATCCAAAGTGTTAGAAATAGTTTGTTCTTAATCATGTTGTGTGTTAGTTTTAGTTAAAAGAAATATTAAATGGATTCTCTAAGTAGTCTTTCCAGATAATACTGTCGGTATCTTTTGATAAAATATTGTCGATAACTTCGATACGGTGTATTCCTTTTGCGAAGTTTCCCATAGTTCAGCCAAGTAAATAGCCCTAATCTTAAGGCCTGCTACAGCATAACTAACTTGATTTTATAAAATGGAGAAAAGAGTCTATGAATCGCAAAATAGAAAGGCTTTTTCAGAATAATCTCCTTATAGTGTGAAAAGTTTCTTAGAGTGATTTATTTGGATAATTGTTATGAATAAAAAACTTCCATAAAATTGAATATAACAAACTTAGCGTTTTTTGATTGTTTTTTTGTGTTTTGCATGATAAATATTTTATACATATTTTTAATCACATTAATATATAACGGGTGCAATCGGGCTTTGTCCCCAAGTCCCGCTAGGGACTAAACATAGGTAGGCAATAAATTATAGAATTGCACCATTAAATCGTGCCGTAGGTACGTAACATGGGTTTCAAAATCATGTTGCGTACCTACGGCACGACT
>CALLVC010000106.1 GCA_938010785.1 uncultured Saprospiraceae bacterium | reverse complement strand
CCGAAAGCTTGTTGAGTGATGGGCATTTGAAGCATTAAAATTTAACAATAGGTGTAAAATTAGTCAAAAGAGACGAGAGGATACAAAAAAAGTGGAACTGAATCGCTTCAGTTCCACTCAAACAGTCTATGAGAAAACACCTGCTTTACAAATTTTGCCGTTCGATACGGTCCCGATGAAAATCGGGATTAGGAACGCTTAGTATGGAATTTTTATAAGAAAACCCTTTAAAAATTGGTTACTTTATTCAGCAAGCAGTATTTTTTTTGTAACCTTGTGTTTGATTAAAAATAGTATCAAGAAATATGAAAGACTTAAAAAATAAAACGGTTTGGATAACAGGGGCCTCAGATGGCATCGGAAAAGAATTGGCCATTCAATTAGCAGCATTAGGTGCAAAAATAATTTTAACAGCAAGAAGTACGGATAAATTGAATGCAGTAAAAGATACGCTTAAAGGTACAGGGCATATTGTTTATCCAATGGATTTGTTGAAAGTAGCCGATATCCCTAAAGGGGTAGAAGAAGTGCTGAACCAAGCAGGGTCAATAGATGTGTTAATAAATAATGCGGGGATTTCTCAGCGGTCCTTAGCCAAGGACACGGCAATAGAAGTGGATAGAAAGATAATGGAATTGGATTACTTTGCGGTCGTTGCTTTGACAAAGGGCGTTTTGCCACAAATGTTGAAACGTAAAAGTGGACATATTGTCTCTATCAGTAGTGTCGCAGGAAAATTTGGACCACCGATGCGTAGTGCGTATTGTGGAGCGAAGCATGCGGTGATTGGGTTTATGGATAGTTTACGAGCAGAAGTGCATAATGATAACATTAAAGTTTTAAATGTGACACCAGGTTCTGTGAAAACGAATATATCGGTGAATGCCTTAGAAGGAGATGGTAAAAAACACAACGTAACCGACCCATTAATTGCCAATGGATTGCCAGTAGAATATTGCGTAAAGCAAATAATTAAAGGGATTCAGAAGGACACTTCAGAGTTATTGATAGCAGATACCAAAACAAAAATGGCGGTTTATTTACGGCGATTTTTTCCAAATCAATTATTCAAATTGATGACTAGAATGCAGGCTACTTAAAAATTTAGAAAAGTTAAGTGATGCCGATTAATTTGGCCAGATTCTTTAAATGGTAACCTTGATGAAATAATAATCGTTTCTAATGTATACAAGCTTGAATATTTGAAAAATAAGCAATGAAAATTGAAAGTTTACTACATTAATTTGAATGGTTTTATTTTCTTAAATAAATTAAAAAATTTAAGGTGACTTTTAAGAAAGAATTAGCGTCTAAGAAATGGCTATTAGTAGGGTCAAAAAGATAAAAAAATAAAGGGTAGAATAGTGTTATTAATTTATCTTAAAATAAATGCTCTAAAAGAACAATTTAGCGTACCCAAAAGTTGAAACACATTTCTGCATTGTTTAATATGAAAAGAATTTATCTATTTGAATAGTAGGAATTTTAAAAATCTTTATTCATTTTTGTTGTACTTAAACATACTAATTACGGAAAATAAAAACCTCACTTAAAAAGCTATTCAACCTATTATAGTGTTGAAATTCTACAACACCATCTGATAGTTAAATCGTATCCTATCCTTTAAAAGAGGAGGCAATTTGTAATTTAAAATATACTATTAAATCATATTCCAGAAGTATGGAGCTTCACTTTAATGTCTGCATACTACAAGGGTTCTGTTTTATCTAGGACTTTAAACATAATTAAAACAATTAAACTATGGCCAGTAACCAAGCTATTGACAAGCGTCAATTACTTAAGAAAATTGTCAAAAAAGCGAAGGTCTCGCAAGACCAAGCTATTGCAGCACTTAATTGCCTCTTTGAGGAAGAAAGTTTCTATATCAACGCCGGCAAGATTCAAGAAGTAAAAACTTCAAGAGATAAGGTAGTAGAATTAAGAACTCCAGGAGCACTGCAGTCAGTCGAGTTAGTAAAAGAAAAAGCAGTTGTCACAAAAGAAACTATTGAAACAGCTACGGCTGTGGAGGTGGTCAAAGAAGTACCTGTTACCATTATCAAAGAGGTGCCAGTAGAAATTATTAAAGAAATAGAGGTCATTAGAGAAGTAGTAAAGGACAATACTACTCATGTAGAAGTCATCAAAGAAGTACCAGTAGAAGTTGTTAGAGAGGTGCCAGTAGAAGTCATCAAAGAGGTCATCAAAGAAGTACCAGTAGAGACCATCAAAGAAGTGACGGTCATCAAAGAGGTGCAAGTAGAAGTCATCAAAGAAGTAGAGGTGATTAGAGAAGTAGCTGTTGAGACGATTAAAGAGGTAGAAGTAATTGTTGAAGTGCCAGTAGCATCAATTAAAGAGGTTACGGTAGAGATGGTTAAGAGTATGAATGTTATACACGAGGTTGAAAAACCAGTAGAAGTAATAAAGGAAGTAATAAAAGTAGTAGAGGTACCAGTCGAAAGACAAGTATTAGTAGAAGTGCCAGTCGAGAAAGAAGTAATCAGAGAAGTAGAGGTCATCAAGGAGGTAATAGTAGAAAAAGCTACAACTGTTGAGGTGGCTACTGAAAAAGCTGTTGCTACAAAAGAAACAATTGAAAAGGTTAAGCCTGTAGAAGTTGTTAGAGAAAAGGCAGTTGCCACAACTAAAGAGGTACCAGTTGAAATGGTCAAGTCTTTACATGTGGTTAGAGATGTAGAAACGCCAGTTGACCGCACAGTTGAAGTTGTGAAATTGGTAGAAGTAGACGTAATAACAGAAAAGGCAGTAGAAGTTGTTAAAGAAGTCGCTAAAGTAGAGAAAGTAGAAGTAAAAGTAGAAGTACCAATCGAGGTAGAGAAGTTAGTAGAAGTAGAGAAATTAGTAGAAGTTGCGGTACCAGTAGTACAAGAAGTTATCAAAGAAGTTACCGTGACGCAGGAAGTGCCAGTTGCTACAACGAACACTATAGAAGTGCCAGTAGAAGTAGAATTGGTGAGAGAAGTACCAGTAGAAATGGTGAAGGAAGTAGTGAAAGAAGTGGAAGTGGTGCAAGAAGTGCCAGTAGAAGTAGTCAAAGCAGAATATAAGATAATAGAAATCATCAAAGAGGTAGAAATTATTAAGGAAATTCCGGTAGAAATTGTAAGAGAAGTAGAGGTTGTAAAAGGAATTGATTTTGATATGCTACAGAAAATGATGACCAATATGGAAACGGTACAAGTTTCTAAAAATGTCGTTGGAGAAACTAGAACAGCAGGCGAATCTAAGATTGTGGAACGTCGAGAAATTACAGGAGATGGAGATATGTCTAAGGTAACAGGTAAAAGTTACATCCGAGAAGGTGATGCAAGAAGTGCTAGTGTAGGAAAGACGACTAGCAGTGGAAAGACGACTAGCAGTGGAAAGACGACTAGCAGTGGAAAGACGAAATGGAAAAAAGGAGATAAGAAAGATAATTTGACGAAGATTGAAGGTATCGGACCAAAAATTAATGGATTGTTGAACGATGCTGGAATCTACACTTTCCGACAGTTAAGTGAGACAAAAGTAGAGGTCATCAAAGGTATTTTAGAAAGAGCAGGAAAGCGATACCAAATGCATAACCCAACTACTTGGCCAGCACAGTCAGAAATGGCAGCAGATGGCAGATGGGATGATTTGAAAAAGTGGCAGGATGAATTAGATGGCGGTAAGTAATTTTTATTATACCGTATTATGGTAAGTTCTAAAAACGCTAAAAAGGACACAGAGCGCACAAAGGAGACACAGAGGACACAAAGTTCATTTTTAATCTCTGTGAAACTTTGTGTCTTCTCCGAGTTTTCTGTGTCCAAAATTTAAGTGTATTGAGAACTTATGTATTATGTTCGAAAATGACTGATAGTCAGTCAATTAATTAAAAACTTAAAACAAAAATATTATGGCTTTTATCATTAAGCAAAGAGCAATAAATGCAGTAATTCCTGATAATGATGATAAGGGATTACAGGATGTAATTAAAGTATATAAAAAAGGAACGGTAGAAAGTTTGACTGTTCGCGTAAATATTTCGCATTCTTATAGCGGAGATTTAGAAGTACATTTGACTGCACCGTCAGGTAAGTCTGTTGTATTACACGGACGTACCGGTTCAAGTAAGGACAACATCGAATTAGAATTTTCTGGTAAGGCAGTAGCTGATTTTATCGGTGAAAAGGCTAAGGGAAAATGGACCTTAACGGCAAAAGATTTTGCACCAAGAGATGAAGGGAAATTAAATAACTGGAGTCTAAGAATGGATTGTACAGATAATACCTCTGAAATCTATATTCCTGATGCGGAGGGCAAAAAATTGTCTAGTAAGCAGACGTGTACGGTAGCAGGAACAATCAAAAGTATTGAAGCTTCTGTAGATATTGAGCATGGCTACATCGGAGACTTAGTAGTTACGCTAATTGGGCCAGGTACATCGGTTGTTTTACATGACAGAGAATCTGGTAGCAAAAAGAATTTAAAGAAAAATTACAAGAAAGCATTAGCTTCTTTTATCGGCACTAAAGCAAAAGGAGACTGGACGTTGGAAGTAGCAGATTATGCACCAAGAGATTCAGGTAGAATCCGAAGCTGGAATGTTGATTTAAGAGTCTAAATACAAAAGACCTAGTATAAAAAATGGGCGGCAATTAATTTTGTTGCCCATTTTTTTTGTAAAACTAGAAGTATCGACGAATTCATTCGACCTGTACAGATAAAATGATAATGGTTTATGAAGGCAAAGTTTTTATTCATTTTCATTCGTCGTTAAAAAATCAGCCTATCAAAAGAATCAACGACGAATGAATTCGTCGGTACATAGAGAACTTACATGGCTTTTTGGTTTTGACAGACTTCTGCTCCCTAAAACGATAATGTAGAATTTAAAAACAGGCTCCCACTGCCTACTGCAAACCGCAAACTGCCAACCGCCTACTGCTTAATCTCCTGCTCTACAAAACTCGCCCACTTCTCCAAATCATGCTTGTTTTTAGTCGCAAAATCCTTACTTTTTTCAGCGGGAATACCAAAGTCTTGTTCTATTTTTTCAAAGACAGAGTTGGCAATAATTGGGTTGGATAAAGCTTTAGAAGCATTTTCGACATTGATGATTTTATCCGCATCTATCCCCAATTCTTCAAAAGCAGATTTAACATTTTTATACGTATTATAGGAATCAGAAATGGCCGTTAGCCAATCTCTGGAAGGTTTCTTTTCTGTTGGTTCGCCGTATTTATTTTTAAGGTAAGCTTCTTCGTCTTTTGATATTTTTAAGCTACTCCATTGGAAGCCAGTATCTTTTCCTTCCGCTTTAGCTGCGGCTCTATTTTCTCCAAAATAATCGACTAAACTATTCAGGCGGTCTTTATTATCTTTTTTGGTGCTAAAAGGGGTATTGTCTTTATAATCTTTGCGGTCATTGACCTTACTTATTTCCGTGCTTTCAATGGTTTTAACAGGATGAATTCCTTGATTTTGCAGAACGACTAAGGCAAGGATACCTAAAGCTACTAAAAGTAGAAACCATTCGAATTTGGAGAGGATTTGTTTTTCTTGTTCAGCCATGATAAAATAGTTTTTCCTACGTTAAATTAAACCTAAGGAACTTTGAAAAAAAATTATCATTTGCTCGGCGGCTTCGCCGCCTCGCTGAAGGGTTGTTTAGGGGTCATAAAATTTGATTTTCCATTGGAAAATCAAATTTTATGACCCCTAACACCCCTTTGTCGAGCTGCCGTAGGCAGCGAGACCTATTTATTGGTAAAATTATTTAATCTGAATTCCTAAAAATCCATCTTCATTCGCAAATTAATCCGCCTAGAAGATAAAAAGTTAGGAACAGCATATTGCTGATTAAATACCGTTTTAATCCAAGTATTAGAGGCAACGTTTTGTACATCCATTAGGTTAAATACTTCGAGACTGAGCCAAGTTTTTTCGCTAAAGCGCAAAAAGTGTTTAGGGCGTTTAGCCAATCTACTTTTATCCCACAGCCCTAAAGAAAAACCTAAATCCACTCGATGGTAAGGCCTAAATCGATAAGTATTTCTAAAGACATCATTACTACCCCTTAGCCCATAAGGTAGACCCGTACCAACAGTAAAATTTAAGTGCATTTTAAAGTTCTCCCGACCGGGTAAATAATCTTGGAAAAACATCGCTAGGGTTAAAAATTGGTCAGTTGGTCGAGGGGCATCATTAACATTTCTACCAGTCGCATCACCGATTTCTCTAACTTGATGTTGAATACCATTCAAACTTTCTCTAGCTCTCAATAAGGATAAATTAATCCAAGATTCTGCTCCTTTTACAAATTCACCATTGACTCTCATATCTATACCTGCTACGTAGCCCGTCGCATCATTTTCGCCAGAATACCTAATTCTTACATTGTCCACATCATAGGAAACGACATCCCACAATTGTTTATAATAGGCTTCCACAATCAAACGAAAAGGTTTTGGACTGACCTTTTTCATGTAGAAATCTTGGGTAAACCCACCTACAATATGTAAGGATTTCTGTGATTTTAAATCTCGATTGATAGAGCCATCTATTCTTCTCAGTTCTCTATAGAAAGGCGATTGATAATATAAACCAGCCGCTAGCCGATAAGAAATATCCTTTTTGCGGTCCAAAGGTTTGAATAAAAATTGAACCCTAGGCGTTACAAAAAATTCATTATTCAAATCCCAATAAGCCGTCCTTAGACCTGCCGTGATTTGCATTTCTTTTTCTCCTTCTTCTCGTACCGTATAAGTGTTTTGAATCGACCCTTGAAAACGATTAGAAGCTAAATCGTTTCTAGTCTTCAAAACATTTGCTATTTGCACCGAATTGGGGTCATAGGGTAGGGAATAACCTGCGGAATCTAATCGTTCCCATTCGTTGATTTTATCATTGATAGTTTCTCGTTGATAACGCGCAGTCCATTGTAGGAAATGACTGACTGTTCGAGGTGCATTCGGGCTACTTAATTGGAATTCAATTCCTCCTTTGTGTTGAATATTAGATACATTGGATGTTAAGGCGTTTCGAACAAATTGGTGTTGCGTCCCTGTACCTAAGGTGTTGACTACTTCTCCAAAGTTGTCACTACTAATATCCGTATTAATTTCGCCTAAGCGGTAAAAACCTAAAATATCAAAACGCTCATTTTCATTACTTTGATAAGAAGAGGCTAATAGTTTTAAATAGATAGGATTTTTTTGTCTATCAGGTAAGTAAGTCAAAGACACACCGCCCATTCCTGTCGTAAAATCATCGACTTCTTGACCTTCAAAAACAGAAAATAATTCAAGCGTAAAGTCAATTAAACCAAGGGCAGTACTTCTTTCTGTAGGTATAAAATTATATTCACTTCGATTATAATTACCAATAATTCCCAACTGTAAATCTCGGCTAATGTCGTAAGTCAAATAAGCCTGAATATCACCAAAATTAGGAACATATTCTCCTTTCGTATCTAAACTACCTAGCAAGTATCGGGTCGTTTTGTATCTTGCTCCGACTAAGTATCGCAATTTTCGATAATCATCTTTTCCAATATCTGTGCTCCCTTCAATATGAGCAGAACCACCTAAAAAACTAGCGCCAATAGAAGCTTTAAATTCTTCGGGACGCTTATATTGTACATCCAAAACAGAAGATAATTTATCTCCATATTTGGCTTGAAAGCCACCAGAGGAAAAAGATAGATTACTAATCAAATCAATATTCGGAAAGGTCAAGCCTTCCTGTTGACCAGAACGAATTAACTGTGGTCGATAAATTTCAAAATCATTGACATAGACTAGATTTTCATCGTAATTACCACCTCTTACATTATATTGAGAACTCAGCTCTCCACCCGTTCCACTACTTGTTCCTAAGGCAATAGAAGGCAATACGCTTTCTAAGTTACCTGTCGTCGTAGGTAATAATTTTAGTTCTGTAACTTCTTCTCTAACGATACCTGCTTCTTCAATTTTACTTTCGGTGACGACAATTTCTAAATCCGATTCGATGGCGACCATTGCCAAATCGATTTTTCTAGATTTACCAGTTCCTAAACCCGTAATCTCAACCTCCGCTGGTTTGTAGCCAATTCTAGAAAAAGCAATAGTAAAAGGTTGGTTAGAAGGTACTTTTATCCGATAAAACCCATTGGAATTGGTTTCTACGGCGAAGTTCGTTCCTTCAATGTAAACAGTTACAATATCAATATTTTCTCTGGATTCTCCATCTGTAATGGTTCCATAAACAGATGCATCTCGGTCTTGTGCCAAAAGAGAAAGGGAGGAAAAAAGGAAAAGAAATAGCGAAAAAATTAAATGGTAAATATGTCTCATTAAAATCAAGTTACGTTGTCGTTCAGGCCGGGTTTTAATACCTGATATTTTACTCATTAAAACTATGGTAGTTACATCTACCAAGACATAACTTAATTATCGGTAATTTATTGGTCGGGAAGCGGATGTTTTTTGAGGGATGTCGTCAGGGAAGTGGGGGATTGGGCGGTTAGATTACAGAGATTAGTCTTATATCGAAAATCATACATCTTACATCAGAATTCATACATCATAAATCCGCCTGACTGGAACGGGCAGGTCAATCACACATTAATACTTTATAGGTGGATTTATGATGTATGATGTATGAATTCTGATTTATGATTTGGTAGACCCAAAAGCTAACCCTACGCCCTCAGCCCCAAGCCCTTCGCCCTCACTACACCATATAAATATCTTCCCCTATTCGTTTCATCCGACGAACCGTATCAATAGGGTCTTTAGATTTAAACACGGCACTGCCAGCTACCAAAACGGTTGCACCAGCTTTGAGTAAAGCTTCTGCATTTTGCAGTCCAACGCCACCATCAATTTCTATATGTGCAGACGTATTGGTTATGGTCATCATGTCCTTCAACTGCTTAACCTTCGGAATTGTATTGTAAATAAATTTTTGCCCACCAAACCCCGGATTCACAGACATCAAACAGAACAAATCAGCCGCTTCTAAAACGTTTTCCAAAACACTGACAGGGGTATGTGGATTTAAAGCCACTCCTGCTTTCGCACCTGTTTCTTTAATTTGTTGAATGGTTCGGTGTAAATGAGGACAAGCTTCATAATGCACAGTGATAATATCCGCACCTGCTTCTGCAAATTGCTCAATATATTTTTCTGGCTCGACAATCATCAAATGCACATCAATTGGCTTTTTGCAAATTCTTTTGCACGCCTTCAATAGCGGAAAACCAAAGGAAATATTTGGCACAAATTTGCCATCCATGACATCAAAGTGTAACCAATCTGCTTGACTTTCATTGACCATTTCGAGGTCAGGGGTCAAGTTGGCAAAGTCAGCAGCAAGAAGAGAAGGAGCGATTAAATGCTTCATGTTGTAAGGTGATTTTTAAAGGCGGAGAGGCTGAAAGGCGGAAAGGCGGAAGGGCAAGGGGCATGTACGCCTCTCGGCCCCTCCGCCTTTCAGCCTCTCCGCCTACTTAACCCTATCCACGATGGCGATAGTCCCATTAGAACTCAAGGCCAAACGAGTAATATTCTTAATGCCGTAGTAACGAAAATCGGCAATTTCTACCCAATCTTGGTCACTTAATTTATTGAATTTATATAATTTACTGCCATTCCCCATGATGTAAGTCCCATCATCTAAGTAAAGGAAATCTTCACTGTTGGGAAGGGTTTTGACAATTTCTGTAGCTCGATAAGTATAAGTATCTAGTTCTTTGAGTATCCAAGTTTGGTCATTGAGTTTATGGATAAAAGCTAGGTTGTCACCGGGTAGGCGGTTCATCCCTCTGCCAACATTTTCCATTAATTGAATATTTGACCCCGTAAGCGTATTGGCTAAAATGAGTTTATTTGGTTGGTCCACTACAAAAAGTGCTGCCTTATATTGATTAATCCAATGATGGTAGCCAACGCCAGGAATACTAGCAAAAACAGGTTCTCCCTTAGAACTTCTATCCATTGGGAATTTCCATAACCGTTGAGTATTTTGACCATCTGCTTCTACCCGAACGGAAGAAAATTCATTTCGAGTAGGCATAAGGGTCGGAGAATATTCACTTTCGACGGTAGCCGTAATTTGTGTGAGTCGATTATTTTCTAAATTGAGGGAAAAAATATCCGTTTGTGTTTCATCGGGAAACTGAACAGTTAAATAGATTTCGTTAGGTTTAACAAAAAAAGGTTGGTTATTATAGCCATCCAGATTGAAATTGGTAAGAAACCTAGGATTACTAAAATTGTAATTGGTATCATCTAACTTTTTCATGGAGAAGGCATAGACATCCGAAACGGGAATATCTTGAGCAACGCCACTCATCAAAAAGCTGAAAATTAAGGTTGTAAATAGGTTGAACCGCATCATATTTAGCCAATTTTAAGGACCATTAAATTTGCCCGTAAAGGTAAGGAATAAATTGGTTTTAAGCGGCAAGCGCCCTTCCTAAATAGGTAATCCTTATATCAAACCATCATTTTCATACAAATTCACCCCTTTAGCTATCATGGCTTGAATTTCTTGGGTCAGTTCTTCGTTTAATTTTTTGATATGGAAACAACTTTTACCTTTCAGAAACTTCTTCAATTCAGGGGAGAGTTCGAAATTTTCAACATGCGTATAAATAGGGAAGAAGTAGAGGCGAATATCTTTGGTTTTGGGTACGACAGAGGCAAAATAATGACCAAAATTTTATCTAATTTGGAAGTTGCGTATTCCATACCCTCAGAAAGGCTCGTTTGTTCTCCATTTAATACCTGTACCGCACAATGGACCAAAGCGGAATTGAAAAAGATGATTATAAAATAGGTCACAAAGTAATAAGCAAAGGCTAACACATAAGCCAATGGATTGACTTCAGAAGAACTACCTTCAATCGTATCCGCAGCCGTAAGGATTTGGTCGCCAAAAATAAAATAACCACCCCCTAAAAAAGTAGCGCATACTAAAATTAGAGCAAGTGTAGACAAAACAGGGAAAAGCAGTAAAGTCTTTTCTGATTCGATAACATTTAAACTTGTTTTGACCAGTTTCCAGCCATTACTTAATCTATCAAAAAAACGCATGGATTGGGTTTCGTGAGAAAATTGGGTTAATACGTCTTCAATATATAGGTAATGAAAATAACATGGTGAGATTTGCCGATAAATCTAGTAGAAAAAACGACGAGTTGAAAAAAATGTGACTTTTTGAAAATATTCCGTCGTAATTTGAGATGCAGCTACATTAGGTGGTTTTTAACCTTGCGAAGTTAATTTACTACCCAAAACTTAAATAAAATTACTACTTCTATTTTCCAATCCACTTCTCTCTACCAATAGAATTGATTTATTGCAACTCCGAAATAAGATTAAACTTTCTCAATTAAGGTGAAGACCTCGTTTCCTAGAATTCGGGGCTTCGCTGTTTTGAGAGGAGTGTATTAGGAATTATTGGTAGTGTAAGACGGTAGGAAAAGGGTCATAGAAATGATGTAAAAGGTTTTTCCATTCTTGATATTCTGCAGATTGCCGAAATCCTATTTCGTGGTCAGCTAAAGTTTCCCAATTTACTCACTCTTAAAATCCCTTTGAGTAGCAGCGTAGCTGCGCTCGGGGGAACAGTTAGAAATGGATAAAACTTTTGCTACTGTAGTAGTCTATTTAACTTTAAACAGCCTTAATTAGTTCCTTTTTCTTACCTAACTGATGCAATAAAGAGAAATGACTCTTCATCGCACTCCAGAAAGTTTTATGAGAATAATAGGGCACATCAAACTCCGCAGCTGTAGCTCTTACGATAGGAGAAAGTTGACTATAATGGACGTGGCAAATATTTGGAAATAGATGATGCTCTACTTGATAATTCAGCCCGCCAATGAACCAAGAAAAGAAACTACTACCTTCTGAAAAATTAGCAGTAGTTTTTAATTGATGAATAGCCCAATTATTTTCTACACTTCCATTGTCATCTGTTTCATAAAAATGCGTCTCCTCTAAAACGTGGGCCAATTGAAAAATAAAGGCCGAAACAAGGCTACATATAATATGCATGATGGCAAAACCAAGCAAAATCTGCCAGACAGGCAAATTGATTAGTGTAAGTGGCAAAATTAACAAGAACACTAAATAAGTAGCTTTATATAGAACGACCTGAGTAATAGCCGCAGCATAGGTTAATCCTTGTCCTTCCAATAAATTCATTTTATTATACCGATAAACTTGTTGGAAATCTTTAAATATATACCTAAAGACTGTTAGTAAGGCATATAGAAAAGTGGCATAAAATGCTTGAAATTTATGGAATCCTTTTCGTTCTTGACAAGGAGACATACAGAACATTTTTTGGTCTAAATCTTCATCATGTTCATGTACATTGGTAAACGAATGATGCAAAACATTATGTTGAATTTTCCAAGTAACATGGTATCCCCCGATAAAATTCATCGTCAACCCTAAAGTTTCATTGACCATTTTGTTTCTGGAATAGGAACCATGATTAGCATCATGCATAATGGCTAATCCGATACCTGACATACCAAAACCCATGATTGCCCAGGCTAGCAAAGTACCACCAAAGGAGGTGATTTGTCCTGTCAGCATCAGGATGAGGGGGATAAAATAGATACCCAACATGAAAGTTGTCTTGAACTTCATGTTCCAGTTGGCCGTTTTGGCTAGATTTTTATCCTTAAAATATTGGTTTATTCTTTTTTGGAGTACTTTGTAAAATTCGGGTTGGTCTTGCTTATTGAACTTAACAGCTACTTTACTCACAGAAGGAAATTTGTAGTAAAACTCAAAATAAATCTTTCATAAAAGAATAAATAATTGATAATCAATTAGTTGTGGTTTTCGTTTTGAAAAATTGTCCTTCAAATAATACCGTGATTAATAGTTCTTGTATTGAGAACTGCAAGCTACTGCTTTTAATTTGTATTATAGTCATAGAAGAGTATTTTTTATGATTTGGGGTAGAGGTGCATTTTTTATTTAATTAAAATAAATATATACTTAAAAAGCATTAGAAGTCAAAGTGCAAGTGTCTCAAACTAGTAGATTCATTAGCTTTTTTAAAAAAAGTCATTTAAATATTGTCACTTTTAAGATTTATTTCGTCTTACTTATAAGAATAATTAAAATATCCAAATTAAATCTGGGTGCTGATTTTTGTAAGAATAACTTTTATTCAGAATATCTCAAGCATTCCAATTACCTAACATTTATTAAAATAAATCTCAATCATGGCGAAAGCTAACATTTTAGAAGTCATTTTGAAAACTATCAATGACGTAAAGGCAAAAAATGCCGCAAATCCGAGACAAGAAACTGCTCACCCAAATGTATTTGATTTAATTAAAGACAAGATTGGAGGATTAGACAAAAAAATCCAAGATAATAGAGCTGCAAAAGGTAAAGCTCCAATTAGTATTTTAGATTTAATAAAAGGACAAATCGAAGCAGCAAGACAACATAACCAACAAGACGCAAAGACACCAACCGCTGATAGTAATATTTTTGATAGTATTATTAAGAAGGTAGAGCAGAAGCCAAAAAGAACGGCAAGTGCAGGTGTAAGAAGAATTATCGAAGAGTATAATTTAGATACCAGTAGAATTCCTACTGCTACAATGAAGCAAATCCAACAACAATACGACCAAGAGTTACGTGCGTTAAGCCAAAAATATGCGCAGGGGCTACACGACTTAATTCAACGGTCTTAAATTTTATAGCTCATACGATTAAATCTTAATTTAAAAGTCCTACATCTTATATATAAGGTGTGGGACTTTTTTTTAACGGCACTTTTATCCAATTAGGAACTTATGTCCAGCTCCAGAGAACTTTTGT
This sequence comes from uncultured Saprospiraceae bacterium, assembly GCA_938010785.1. Classification (GTDB taxonomy): domain Bacteria; phylum Bacteroidota; class Bacteroidia; order Chitinophagales; family Saprospiraceae; genus JAFMDF01. The sequence goes on along the minus strand of CALLVC010000106.1, from coordinate 7,202 downwards.
CCATTCTTTTGCCTCGCCTTTACCTGCATCTTTGCAGTGTAATTAAATCAACCGATTTTAAAATTATTAACCTTAAAAAAAATTAATTATGTCAAATTTAATTCAAGTACCAACAAGAGACCAAGTAGATGCAAAAGCACAAGGTATTTTTGATAATCTTAAAAAGCAATTGGGAGTTGTTCCTAATTTATATGCAACGATAGGATATTCTTCAGATGCACTTGGAAACTTTCTTACTTATAGTGGAACCGCAGGAGGAAACAGTTTTACCAAGAAAGAAAAAGAAGCAATTGACTTAGCTGTTTCAGAAGTAAATGGTTGCACTTATTGCTTGGCAGCGCACACAGCATTAGGAAAGATGGCAGGCTTTACAGAAGAAGAAACAATTGCTTTGAGAGCAGGAACCATTGCCGATGAGCGTCTTTCAGCAATTACAAAACTAGCAGCAAGTATTTCTCAAAATAGAGGAAAAGTGGATGATGTCTTAGTTGAAAACTTTTTGGCTCAGGGCTTTGATGAAAAAGCATTAATTGACCTAGTCTCAGCAGTAACCGCGATTACATTTACTAATCTGGTACATGGATTAACAAAAGTACCAGTTGATTTTCCAGCAGCAAAAGCACTAACAGAATTAGCTGCTGCAGTCTGATTTAATAAAAAAATCCCTCATTGAATCAATAATACCCCCTAACTCAATTCAACTAGAAAAAGGTGGCGTGTTTTTGCGCCACCACTTTAGAAGAATTACACCAATTAAACCTAACTGTTATCAAATTATTATTAACCTGACTGTTATTAAATTATTATTAACCTGACTGTTATCAAATTATTATACCTAAAAATTAGAAAAAAATCATGAAATCTATTATCAAATTTTTCGTAGTTGCCCTAGCATTTTTAACCGTTAAACCCAACACCACATTACAGCATAACTGTTTCAGATAAATAGAAATAGAAACCACCTAAATACCGATATTAAGTAAAATTACCCAAACCGATAAGTACGAATTCCGAATTACTGACAGAAAAATTACCCAAAATAATTAACATAAATCCCGAATTACTGATAGTCAGTAGTTTGGGATTTTTTATGTAATTTGTAAAACTTTATACAGCTTTTATTTTTTATTACAAAATTTTTTAGGAAGCAACCCATATTCCGTATACAGTTAAAGGGTTTTCTTATAAAAATGAAATATCCCTTTAAATCCCCTTTTTACAAATTTTGCCATTCGATATGGCAAAATTTGTTAGGAACGTCTTGCAAAGAAGTTTTTATAAGAAAACCCTTTATACAGTTATATATACTGATTAATTATCATTTCATAGTATTCCTGCTTGCCGCTAATTTGTTTTGGTTCTCCTTTATCTAAGGCAATTTTTCTCAAATCGGCTAAACTCAATTTCCCTTTTTCAAAATTTTGTCCATCACCGCCATCAAAGGAAGCGTAACGGTCCGTTCGCAATTTTTTATAAGGAGAATCTTCTAAAATATTATTGGCAACTAATAAAGCTCTTGCGAAAGCATCCATTCCGCCAATATGCGCGATGAATAAATCTTCTAAATCGGTTGAGTTACGACGAACTTTAGCATCGAAGTTGATACCACCCGTTTTCAAACCACCTGCTTCTAAGAAGACCAACATAGATTGGGTTAACTCAAATAAATTCATCGGGAATTGGTCGGTATCCCATCCATTTTGATAATCTCCACGGTTGGCATCCAAACTACCCAATGCACCTGCATCAGCTGCCACTTGGATTTCATGTTGGAAAGTATGACTTGCTAAAGTAGCGTGATTCACTTCAATATTTATTTGGAAATCACCCAATAAATCAAATTCTCGTAAGAAGTTTAAAACCGTAGCACAGTCAAAATCATATTGATGTTTAGACGGTTCCATTGGTTTTGGTTCAATCAAGAAAGTCCCTTTGAACCCATTTGCTCGACCATAATCTCTCGCCATGGTCATAAAACGAGCCATATGTTCCACTTCTCGCTTCATGTTGGTATTCAACAAAGACATATAACCTTCTCTTCCGCCCCAAAAGACATAATTTTCTCCACCTAAGGCGATAGTCGCATCAATGGCATTTTTCACTTGAGTAGCCGCATAAGCCACCACTTGAAAATCAGGGTTGGTAGAAGCCCCATTCATATATCGAGGATGCGAAAACAAATTCGCTGTACCCCAAAGTAATTTTACGCCAGAATCCATTTGTTTTTCTGCCGCATAGTCCACAATTTTCTGTAAACGCTTTTCTGTTTCTATAATAGAATCCGCCTCATCGACAAGGTCTACATCGTGAAAACAATAGTAGGGAATACTCATTTTGGTAATAAACTCAAATGCAGCATCCATTTTATGCATAGCAGCAGAGACAGGGTCTTTTCCTGCCATCCAAGGCATTGGCCGAGTATCTGCACCAAAAGGGTCACCACCACCGCCATTAAAAGAGTGCCAATAAGCAGCGGCAAATCGAAGGTGTTCCTTCATGGTCTTACCACCTACTTTTTTATTTTCATCATAGTATCGAAAAGCCAGTGGATTTTTAGTTTTAGGTCCTTCGAATTCAATTTTACCAATAGCGGGAAAATACTGTTTTGGACCGTAGGTAAGGTTCATTGTAGTTTGATTTTAGTATTGGTACTTGTGTTATATAGATTTAATACCAAGTATAAAAGTGATGTTTTAATGAGAACGAAGATACAAGGTAAGCTTCAAAAAAGTACTATAATAGCATTAAAGTATCAATTGTCAGTAAGATTGTATTGATGGTAACTGTGTACTTGTTACAGATTGAGTCAACTAGGAACCTTATTTAAATTTCTTCTTTATTATCATTGACATAATAAGCTAAAATAGATTGAAACGATTTTCCACTTTTTTCATGTTGCACACTTATTTTCAATTTACCAAGTTCTTTTGGAGAAAAATCCAAGGTAAATTTACCAGATTTCCTCTCAAAATAAGTCCAATTATTACTCGCAGTAATAACTGCCACTTGTAAACCTCTTGGGATGTAAAATTCAAAATAGTAAGAATCATTTCTTTTTAGATGTTTAAATTTTGGTGCAGAAATTAATTGAATCGGTGTCTTTCTAATCAGTAATATTCTGCGCAAACGTAGCATAAGTTGTTCAAGAACTTTTCTCTTCAGCAATTGTTCATCGGATTTATCAAAAAACTAAATCCTTTGTAAGAACGATTGTTGAATTTAACAGGTTTAGAGAGTTTACGGTACCGACACAGATGGGTTAACGCAAAAACAGACGGTGACGGAGCGATGCTCCTTTTAAAGACCACTAAAAATGGCGTTAATCTACAGACATAGACGGGGCGATGCCTCTAAAACCAAAAGAGCGTAGCTTTGATGCTGTCTGTAGAAACGGAATTCTCCCAATTGCCTATAAGGAGCATCGCTCCGACCCCGTTTTATTAATAACGCTCATCTGTGTAGGTATCATAGGTTTAGAGAGTTTATCAAGTTTTTTTCACCGATGAATTAAGATTGTATCTTAATTCCACTATCTTTTACATTACTAAATATATTTCTTCAAAGCATCCAACCACCTCCCATAAGCTTCACAATAAGCATCACTACCTTTCTCAGGTGTAGTTGTTTCAATCACCTCTAAACCTTTAAAAGCATTATCAAAATCAGTAGCACCAAATCCAATAGCTGCCCCAATAGCTGCGCCTACTGCTCCGTCAGTATTATACAATTCAATTGGAATTCCAGAAGTATTGGCTAATAATTGTCTAAACAAAGGACTCAAAAACATATTGGCGTGACCAGCTCGCATCACTTTAGGTTTTAAACCCAATCCTCCCATTATTTCCAATCCATATTGGAAAGAAAAGACAATACCTTCTTGTATCGCTCTACACAGATGCCCTTCATGGTGTATGTTAAAGTTAAGATTGACTAATTGTGCACCGGGGTCGCTATTACACAACATTCTTTCCGCACCATTCCCAAACGGCAACATCAATAAGCCATCTGAACCAACAGGAACTTTGGCTGCCAATTCATTCATTTCAGGATAATCATATTTACCTAACGTTCGCTTTAACCACGCATTGGAGATACCTGTACCATTAATACATAATAAAATTCCCAAGCGGTCTAAATCGGTTGTGTGATTCACATGGGCAAAAGTATTCACTCTAGATTCAGGGTCATATTTCACTTGGTCACTAACCCCATAAACAACACCTGAGGTTCCTGCCGTAGCAGCTACTTCTCCTGCATTTAGCACATTCAAGGATAGCGCATTATTAGGTTGGTCGCCTGCTCTATAGCATATTTTAATGCCCTTTGGAAGTCCTATTTCTTTAGCCGCAGCAGCACTTAATTCACTTTGCACAGAAAACGTAGGCACTATTTCGGGGACTAAAGCATTGTCAAATCCATAATGGTCCATTAGAAAATTGGCCACCTGACCATTTTGAAAATCCCAAAACATCCCTTCCGACAAGCCAGAGATAGTTGTATTTTTATCCCCCGATAATTTGAAGTTCAAATAATCTCCGGGTAACATAAATTTATCAATTTGAGCAAATAATTCGGGTTCATTTTCTTTGACCCACCGTAATTTAGAAGCCGTAAAATTTCCTGGGGAGTTTAATAAATGTGCCAAACATTTTTCTCCACCAATGGCTTCGAAAGCAGTATTTCCAACAGGCACTGCTCGACTATCACACCAAATAATAGAAGGCCGTAAAACCTTGCCTTTTTTGTCCAAAACGACTAAGCCATGCATCTGGTAGGAGATACCAATGCCTTTAATTTTTTTAGGGTCTATCGCAGCTTTTTTCAATAATCTAGCAGTCGCATTTTTGCAAGCATCCCACCACATTTCAGGGTCTTGTTCTGCCCAGCCAGCTTGTTGTGCCAGCATACTCATTTCTTGGTCGGGGTATTGAGCAGATGCAATAGCTTTTCCTGTTTTCCCATCTAAGAGCGCCGCTTTTAAAGAAGAACTGCCAACGTCGTAGCCGATAAAATACATAATTGTAAGGTTAATAAGGTTAATAAGGTGATGAGGTTAATGAGGTCATGAGGTTAATAGGGTTAATGAGGTTGATAAGGTTAGAGGAATAGGGATAGGAAAATTCCTTTGATGGAATTCGGAAAATTATATCCCCCTCTGCTTTTAATCAACTTGTATAACCCTGACCCAATCATATTTGATTTACTTTCTAGTTTTTGTAAAGTTTCGCTGTCAATATAGCCAATTTTGTGTGCTATTTGTAATTGCGTAAAAACTTCGGCGTTAGAGGCTTTTGCAATTTTGAAAAAATAGACAGTTTGTTTAATCGCATCACGTTCTTCCCCTTCGGCAATGTTGGAGGCAATAGAAACAACAGCTCTTTGAATTTGATTTCTCAATCCATAATCTTTAGCAAAAGCACCTTGATTGGTAATTTTATAAATTTCTGTAGCAAAGGTAATACCTTCTTTCCAAACCCATAAATTTTTAAATTTTCCCATAGCTTTTAAGTAATGCAGCTCAATTAATCGGGTAATTTTTAGCAGCCTTTTTCCGCTATTTTTTACCAAAATTTTGTGACAAAAATGTACAAAAATTCCCAATTTGACGACTCCCCTCCATTTTAAGATGAACCCGTACGGGTGAACCGAAAGGATGGGAAGCCGGCAGGGGGTGGGTTGCTGAACAGTTACAAAAAAATAAAAGTAGGCTTTCCAAAATCAAATTTTTATCCCTTATCTACCATTTTTAAACATTCTCCTAACCTCCTAACCTCATCACCTTATTAACCCTATAAACCTTATAACCTCATCAACCTACCTCCATCACCTTTTCGATTACAAAAAATAAAACAATCACTAAAATTATAACATTTTGTTGCCACTTTGAATAAGGTAAAAAAATATGTTTTAAATAATTTAAAATAGGTTTGTTTTATAAAACTTTTTGTTTTAAATTTGTGTCATCTGAAGAATTGATAATTACTAACTTGGCTACTTTTTTGGAGTGAACTACACAAAATTTATTATAAATAATTGTAAATCAGTTATTTGAGAGAAGATTGCCTTCTTCTTTATTAATAAAACAAAACAAACAAAAAAGTAAGTAACGAATGAAAAATTGATGCCCCATTTCACCAATAGGAATGATGTGAAAGGTATGCTTTAGTCGTTACCAAGCATGAAAAAAATATTCACACTATTTTTTTTCATCAGTGCTATTTAAAACAAATTGCAATGAAGCAAAGTGCCCAAAGGTCTTTCATCAAGACCTACCTCCAACAGCATTGGTTTAAAGTTGCCTTAATGTCTATTGTCTTGTATTTATTTATACAAAAGGATTTTCGATTTAGTATCAATCTAAATTCTCCAACCGACAGTGAATCGATGGAAGTAAGTCCTGAAGACTATGCACCTCAAACGGTCCAAAAGAAAAAAGTACTTACAGAACAAAAGAAAGAATCGGGTAAAATTTTAGACAAATTTGAAATGCCTTCTTTATTCAGCGGTAGCCCAAGCAAATATAATCCTGCGGTTGAATTGGAGCGTGTAGATGAGAAGGTGAAACACGATTACATGAAACGATTCGCGAGGGTTGTTATTAATGAACGCCGAAAATATGGCATACCTTCTTCCATCCTATTGGCTTGTGGTCTTTTACAAAGTCATGCAGGGCATAGAGATATGGCTCAAAAAGGGAACAATCATTTTGCCTTAAACTGTACGCTAGGTTGGGAAGGAGATTCTGGTTCCTATAGAGGAACGTGTTACAGGCATTATGAAAATGCATGGACCAGTTTTAGAGACCATAGTGCCTATTTGACTAGCGGAAAATTTGCTCAATTGACGACGCTAGAAAGTACCGATTATAAATCATGGGCTAGAGGTTTAGAACAACTAGGCTATGGTAATGGAATGGATGATTTAGAGAAGCACCTAGTGACTATCATTGAAGAATATGGCTTGCAGGATTTAGATAAACGATAAGGTAGCGCTACTGATAGCTACTGGGAGTAGCTTATCGAGTTCAAAAGTCTTATTGGAATTAACTAAATAAATTGCGGTTTTAAAAACTGGTAGCACAGAATTTATTCTGTTTTGTCGAAGGACTTTAGTCCGAGCAACTGTTAAAATCAAGGTCTGAAGACCTTGAAACAGGACAGGATGAATCCTGTACTACCCCTTAAAACCGCACATTATTTTCT
>CALLVC010000105.1 GCA_938010785.1 uncultured Saprospiraceae bacterium | reverse complement strand
TCATTCATCACTTTAGTTTGATGATTGATAGACTCTTGGTGAATAGCTGTTAAAACTTGCGTAACAAATCCATCACTTAATCCCTTCTCTCTACCTTTCGCCATAGATTTTTCCAAGATTTCGTTCCATCGACTCGATTGAAGAATAGAAATATTGTTTTTCTTCTTATACTTACCAATATTTTCAGCCAACTTCATACGCTTGCCATACAATGCTAATAATTCATTGTCTAAATTATCAATCTGGTGACGTAAGTCGTCGATATGTTCTAAAAATTCCACATCATTAGTTGACTCAGAACGGATTTTCAACCCCTTAACTAATTCGCCAAAAACAGCAGGTGTAATTTGTTGGGCAGCATCACTCCAAGCATCATCTGGAGTTGGGTGTACTTCTGTCATTAAACCATCCATTTGCAAATCCATTGCTCTTTGTGCAACCATTGCTAAGGTATCTCTACGTCCACAAATATGACTGTTATCACAAACCATCTGGATACCTGGCACCAAACGCTTTAATTCAATCGCCAATTGCCACATTGGTTCGTTTCTATAATTAGAGTTTCCAAAAGAAGAAAAACCTCTATGAATCACCCCAATTTTAGTAATACCAGCTTTAGCAATTCTTTCGATTGCGCCCATCCATAATTTCACATCAGGATTAATAGGGTTTTTAATCATAACTGGAATATCTGTTCCTTTAAGGGCATCGGCTACTTCTTGGACAGAAAAAGGATTTACAGTGGTTCTAGCCCCTAACCAAAGTACGTCAATGCCATGCTTTAAAGCTTCAAAAACATGTTCTCTATTCGCTACCTCTGTCGTTACTTTTAAGCCTGTTTCTTGCTTTACTTTCTGCAGCCACTTTAAACCAATCACACCTACCCCTTCGAAAGAACCAGGACGCGTACGCGGTTTCCAAATACCAGAGCGAAAGCAATCAATTTTTTGCTTAGCTAATGCGCGAGCAGTTGTTAATACTTGCTCTTCTGATTCTGCGCTACATGGTCCTGCAATCACAACAGGTTGTCCAGCAGGCTTGTCAAATACGGGGTTAATTTTAATATCCATAACTAAATGATTTAATAAGTAGGTAAATTCTTAGAGAACGATGAACCATGAATCTATAAGCAATAGCGGCTAATAGTTATCATTCAAATACTGATTATTCATTATTCATTTTTTCTGGAATCAACTCACCTGGAAAAGCGAAGAATAAAAGTCAAAAATCAAAACTAGGTTGTATCGTTCATCATTCATCGTTCATCATTCATCATTTCTAAAGTTTCTACTTGATGATTTTTTTAATGTTATTTGCTTCTTCTATTAATTGATAAAATTGTTCAAAATCTTTTTTAATCAAAAGGCTTCTAAATTTCGAAAGCGTTTCAATATACTCGTCTAAAATAAATAGTACATTATCCCGATTCTGTCGAAAAATAGGCACCCACATATCTGGTGAACTCTTTGCTAAACGAACAGTAGACCCAAATCCACTACTTGCAAGTTCAAAGATTCGCCCTTCATTTTTTTCTTTTTCTAAAACCGTTAAAGCCAAAGCAAATGAACTTATATGAGAAATATGAGACACATAAGCAGTATGCTCATCATGCTCTTTTGCTTTGAGATAGGCAATCTTCATATTCATTGCCTTAAAAAGGTTTTCTGTTGTCGTAACCGCATCTTTATCACTATCCTCTGTATCCACTAGAACCGTGTACTTTCCATCAAACAAATCTGGTATTGCTGCCTCAGGTCCAGAATATTCGGTACCAGCCATTGGATGCGCGGCAACTAATCGATTTCTATTAGGATGTTTTTTTAGGCTAGTTAATAGATATTCTTTAGTTGACCCTACATCTAATACTACTTGCTTATCCGTTATCATATCTAATACCTCAGGAATAACTTTTAGCATGGCATTAACGGGTATAGAAACGATAATTATATCTGATTGAGCTACCGCTTCTTTTAAAGGTAAAGCCTCATCAACAATATATCGACGAATCGCTTTCTTTTCGTGTTCCCGAATAGCATCTACTCCAATAACTTTGCTCGCAAAGCCATTCTCCTGTAAGCTAATCGCCATTGAGCCACCAATTAATCCTATGCCTATTATTGTTACTACCAAAATTATCAGTTATAGGTTATTTGTTATTCTATTAATTGATTCTTCGAATATCTCAACAGTGCTACACAAAGAAGCACGAATATATTGGTCACCTTGCGAGCCAAAAATACTACCTGGTGTGATAAACACATTTGCGCCATATAGGACCTCATCAGACAGTTCAAAGGCATTCTTGTATTTAGCAGGAATCTTGGCCCAAACAAAAAGTCCAGTTTGGCCTTTATCATATTTACAATTGAGTAAATCCATTAATTCAAAAGCTTTTTGCTGCCGCTTTCTATAAGCAGCGTTCAAACCTTGATACCAAGTTTTATCTAAACTCAAAGCTTTTACCGCTGCTAACTGAACAGGTCTAAACATACCTGAGTCCATATTGGACTTAAACCGCAAAATATTCTGAATGTAATGACTCGCTCCACCCAGCATGCCTATTCTCCACCCAGCCATATTATGCGCTTTACTTAAGGAATTTAATTCCAAAGCCACTTCTTTTGCGCCATCTATAGAAAGGATACTAAAAGGGTTATCATTTAGAATAAAACTATAAGGATTATCATTACAGACCAGAATTTTTTGAGTTTTGGCAAAAGCAATCAATTCTTTGTAAAAAGCTTCATTAGCTTGAGTACCAGTCGGCATATGTGGATAATTAACCCACATAATTTTCACCTTACTCAAATCCTCTTTTGCTAAGGCTTTCAAATCTGGTAACCAGCCATTTTCCTCGGACAATTTGTATTCACGAATACTGGCTCCTGTCAAATTAGCAACTGCTCTGTAAGCAGGATATCCGGGGTTTGGAATTAGTACTTCATCTCCTGCCTCTAAAAAAGTCATGGAGATGTGCATAATGCCTTCCTTCGAACCAATCAATGGCAGTACTTCAGTAGCCGCATCAAGTTGAACGTCAAAGTGAGTAGCATACCAAGAAGAAAAAGCAGCTCTAAGCTCAGGAATCCCCACATAACTTTGATAGCCATGTACTCCAGCTTGTTGACTTTCAGTAGCCAACGTATCCAATACCTCCTTTGGAGGAGACATATCGGGGCTACCAATTCCTAAATTGAGCACTTTTTTGCCTGCTGCATTCATTCGAGCTATCTCTTTTAGTTTGATAGAAAAGTAGTATTCTTTTACTTCCCCTAAGCGAGATGCTGTTGCGATAATTGGTTGATTAGTCATTATAGTCCTAAGTGTTTTTTCAAAGCAATAATATACCCTAAATGCATACCCTCATGGATATTATTAAAATTTACAGCATCCTCAATTGAATTTAAAGTATACCCATAGCTAGTAGGGTAGGTCTTATATGTTTTGAAAATTCCTGTTGCTAAATCCACCTCTAACCAATCAATTGACTCCGTTAACCACGCCTTAATTTGGTTAACCTGTTCTTGCGTTGCCGCTTTTTCAGGTTTTGCTCCTTTTCTATAAATAGCAATAATATCTCTTGGGACTTTAGCTTCTAATCCCGACATCGCATAACACAACAATTGTTGTGTAACAACTACATGTCCAGCATTCCAAATCAAGTTATTGTTATAGCCTTCAGGAATTAAGTTCAATTGTTCTAAAGAGATACCATCTATCTGTTTAAGGATATTGGCTCTAGTCGCTTTTAGAATATCAATATGATTTTGCATTTTTTATATTTTATAATCTACCATCGGTTGGCAGGCACCCAAATATTTCTTTTAATCCGTTTATCAGAAATAGCTTCTACAATTTTTATAGCACGCTTATTCTCATCTTTAATTCCAGATGAAACAAGACTCGTTTTCAAATCATTTTCATCATTCATCACAGAAGCAAAATTCATTTTCCAGACGCCGTCTACTTTAATAAATTTCAAGTAAGTCTCTGTTAATTCTCCTTTCTTGTACATTCTAGAAACTGCCTTTTCTAGTCCACTTTCCATGACTGTTTTGGCAATAGTATATTGTCCAATAGAATCCAATGGATTTAAATGATTTTCGGCTGCAAAAGCAAATACCTGCTCTCCTGTTAAATCTTTGATTTCTTTTTTAGAAAATTCTTGTCGCAAAGCAAGAGCCATTAATTTACTATTAAAATTAAGTTCTCCCAGCTTTTTTCGCTCCGTCTCTAAAGCTAATTTAATGACTTGGTTATAGTATTCTAATGATTTTTGGTCAATAAGCGTAGCCGCTTTTCCATATTGCTCTTGTTCTATAGCTACTTTATAAGTATCAAATAAATCTTCGACGCCTTTCGTCGGTCCATCTCCACAAGCAAATAAAGTGACGATAAACCCGAATAATAAAAATTTCAAAAATGGTAATTTCATTAAAATTGTTTGATTGTTCATGGATAAAAGTTTCTTTAAACCTTTATCAGCTATGACAGTATAAATGGTTAAAAAATTATTTTTCTAAACGATGAAAAAATACTTATACAATCGAAGTAGTTGGTTCACAAGCTACCTCAAAATTGACTGAATTAGCTATGAAACAATATTCATGTGCTTCGTGATGTAGCTTTTCAGCTAATGCTAGCTTATCCTCTTTAATGACGATTGAAGGAAATAAAGTAACCTTTTTAAATCGCCCACTTCCCTTTTCATCTTCTATCATAATACCCTTCGGATTATCCTCATAGGACACGACCGTAATCTTATTCACAGTACATAAATGCAAGTACCAAAGCATATGACAACTAGCAAGAGTAGAAACAAATAAATCTTCTGGATTATATTTTTGAGAATCTCCTCTAAAAGAAGGGTCTGAAGAACCTAAGATTAACGGTTTCCCTGCTGCTTGTATTTCGTGGTCACGGCTATAGGACGTATATTTTTTTGTTCCTTCTCCAAGGTTTCCTGTCCATCTCAAATTAATCGAATAAGCATGCTCTTTTGCCGCCATGATAGTAAGTTTTAAGGATTCATCTTTTCAACAGCAATAATAGCTGACTTATTAATGGCTCCATAAATATGTGGAAAATGTTGACCGTTAGCAGGTTCTACTTTTAGTTCCGATGTCAACAATTGCTTATCAATTTTCAATAATAAAATTTCTGTTACTCCCTTAAAATAGGTTGACAAAACATAGTCAATCTGCGCCCTTGTACAACAATGAATGAATCCTTCTTCGGCAAATGTTGGTGGAGCATAAGTTGATTTACCTTCAAATTGTTGCCAATAATCAGGCATCACTACGTGATAAATAAAGTTATCAGCTACCCTTTTTGTGGCGCTCGCAACCAATCTATCAAATTCGATAATGGCTCTAGTATGTTCTCCTTTACCTATTAGTCCACCAGTATCGAAAGCCTCAATTTTAAATTTATACAGCTTGCCGTCCATTCCTAAAAAAGTAGCTTTAGCCGACACTTCTGTATGATTAGGTGTTGCTGCTAAGTGCATAATATTAACGCCCACCCCTACCGATAATTGGTCAGAAGTTAATAATTTTTTCATAATCCTAGCTGCTGCCAATTCCATAATCGCCACCATTCTAGAAGTAGCAAAAACTTCTGGAAATTTATCACCAGAGCCATCTCCTAAAGCACTCGCCATATCAGCATCAGAGGCGACCATACTAAATTCAGCAGTTTCTCCTATTTCTAATTGAATGGGCATTTATTTCATTTTGAATGGTCGGTTAAAAAATAAGCTACAAAAATACAATATTAATGAACTATAGTCTTGCTAAATTACACGTGCCTTCCTCTTTGATATAAGCCAAGCACCTTTAAATTATGACATATCGGTCGAATAGCGTTTAATGCTTGGTCTAACCGCAAAGAGCTTTCAGCCGTCAAGTCTACAAAAAACATATATTCCCAATGCCGTCCTTCAATTGGAACAGATTGAATCTTCGATAAATTCACATTATAAGCAGCTAGTACCGATAAAACTTTATTCAAACTTCCTGCTTCATGGCTTGTCGTAAAAGAAATAGAGGCTTTATCTACTTTATTGGCATCATTACCAGAAAAGTATTGGTGTTGTAGTACCAAAAATCTAGTATAGTTTTGTTTATTCGTTTCAATACTTGGTCCTAAAATATCTAGTTCATACAACTCAGCCGCCAATTCACTAGCAATCGCTCCCCGACCGAGAATATTATGCGCTCTAATTTCCTTAGCAACTAGAGCGGTATCTGAAGATTCAACTAGTCGAATATGTGGAAATTGTCGGAAATACTTTCGACATTGCCTGATTGCCATAAAATGAGAATGAACCTCTTTTATGTCTTCAATTTTTTGTCCTGGTAAAACCATCAAATTTTGCACGACTCTTAAATAAATCTCTCCTGTAATGTGTAAGCTAGAATTATTAATCAATTTGTGATTAGGAAGAATCCCTCCACCTAAAGTATTTTCAATCGCCATCATTCCAACATCGGCTTGCTCTGGGTCTTCTACTAAAGCAACAACATCATTAAAAGTATCAGCAGGAATAATCTCTACATCAGTCCCTTCATAGTAAAGTCTTGCAGCCATTTCATGAAAAGCACCAGGGTAGCCCTGAATAACAATTTTTTTTGCTGTTGCTCTTCCGTTTTTTGATGATTTAGGCAAATTCAAAGTATTTGTGGTTGACATTATGTTTAAGTTGTCTGTTCTATTTACTAAAAAAGAGTTCATCGTTTAAAACGAGAACTCTTTTCGGTTAATATTTTGTATACCAAACCTACTAGAGTTCCAGTTGCGAAACGCTAAAAAAATAAAAGAAGAAAAATTTGGTTTGGTTATTCTTTTTCAAAATAATTGGTATTGGCTATAAGCTATAAACAAAAAAAGCTCCTTTCGGAGCTAATTCTTAATTTTGATATAAACTATCTAAAATACATTAGCTCTTTTTGGGTTATCCAAAAAAGTAAAAGCTAAAGTAAAAAAAAGTATTTGAAATAGTCATAACAATAATATTTGAATGCAAACATAGATATTTATTCGACGCTTTGCAAGTTTCTAGTATATTTTGTCTATAAATTAAAGTAGCGTTAACATAAAAAATGTTAACGCTACTATTATTTATCTTATTATTAAAATAAGATTACTTAGGATTGTGTACATCCATTTGTGGGTATGGGAAGCTAACACCTTCTTTATCAAAACGCTTCTTCACATTTTCTTGCATGTAGAAATACGCATCCCAATAGTTCTCGCTCTTAACGAATGGTCTAGTCGCTAAAACTACTGCACTATCGCCTAATTCTGATACCACAACACCTTGTGCAGGACTATCCAAAATATAAGGGCATTCTTTTCCTACTTGTAGGATTAATTCCTTTGCTTTATCAATATCATCATCATAACCAATACCGTAAGATAATTCGACCCCTACTTCTCCTTGTCCAGAAATATTAGTCATTACATTACTAGTTACTACACCATTAGGTACAATGATTCTCTTATTATCTAAAGTAGCTAAAATTGTGTTGAAAATTTGGATTTCTTTAACTGAACCAACGTTTCCTCCACCTATATCTACCAAATCACCTACTTTGTAAGGTTTGAAAGTTAATAATAAAACGCCACTTGCAAAGTGTCCTAAACTACCTTGTAATGCCATACCAATAGCAAAAGCTAAAGCACCAAAAATAGCCACAAAAGAAGTAGTCTCAACGCCAAAGATACCTGCTGCTGCTATTAGTACCATAACTTTTAAGCCCGTACTTACTAGCGAACCTAAAAAAGGAGTTACTGTTTCATCTACTCCATTTTTGACTAATAATTTCTTTACTGCTCTTGTAACAGCACCTGCTATCCAAAATCCAATAATTAAAGTAAGAACAGCACCGATAACCTTAGGTGCATACTCAGTAATCATACGCGATATAGTCGCCATGTCAAATAAACCTTCCATTTTTTAGTTAGTTTTAGT
>CALLVC010000104.1 GCA_938010785.1 uncultured Saprospiraceae bacterium | reverse complement strand
GCCCATGCTCAAACAGGGCTTTATAGACCGTTTTCTCTTAATGACGGAACCGCATAATATTCCCACCATCATTGTTTTTAATAAAGCCGATGTCTACGAAGAAGAAGATTTAGCCACCTACGAAATGTTAAAAGAAATTTATACCGAAATTGGCTATAAAACGATTTTAACTTCTTCTGTTACGGGACAAGGCATAGACGAGCTAAAAGCTGCCTTAAAAGATAAAACAACCCTCATCAGCGGTCAATCAGGCGTCGGAAAATCGACCTCCGTCAATGCCCTACAACCACAACTAGATTTACAAACGCTAGAAATTTCTGAATATACTGGAAAGGGACAACATACCACTACTTTTGCAGAAATGCATGCCTTAGATTTCGGTGGCTATGTCATCGACACCCCAGGCATTAAAATGCTCTCTTTCAACAACTTAGAGCCGCAAGATGTAGCTCATAATTTTAGAGAATTATTTCTCTATTCAGAAGATTGTAAGTATAACGACTGCACCCACCGAAACGAGCCAAAATGCGCCGTCAAAAATGCCATCGAAGAAGGTTGGATTAGCGAATTGCGCTATAGAAATTACTTGTTGATTTTAGGAGAGGTAGAAGACCAGAATTATTGGGAACGGCATCGGAATATGTGATTTCTATTTTAGCTCTGCTATTTTTTCTTTTAGCCATTTGAGGTTGATAATGCCTTGTGTTTCTGCTATTTCGTTATTTAGTTTTTCTATACCTTTTTTATCGCCTGGCATTAATTTAGTTAGTTTTTTGGTGAATTTAATCAAATTAAGAAATCTATTTTTCCTATCTATTGTTATTTTCTTATTTCTATTCAGATAGACTCTAAAGCTTTCAAATAGATGATATAATGGTTCTATTTCATCTGTCTCATAATAGACTGCAATTAACATTAACTTTGAGTTTAAATTATAGGTAAGGTCCTCATATTCTACTTGATTTAAGAGTCGTATAACTTGGTCATATTTTTTTTGATAAAAGTAAAGCTGCGCAGAGTTAAATGTAATTGCATTCTCCCTATAGACTTCTGGGATTTTTCCACTATATTTTCTAATAAAATTATCTACCCATTTAAATTCCCCTAATCGTAATGCAGTAACAATGGTATTTTTAAATTCCCAAGGAGATAATCCTTCTTTTTCTTCAAAAATAATTTCTTTTTCTAAAAATTCCCTGTAAGCTTCAAAATACTCTCTCACAAATTTTTGAATACCTTTATTTATCTTATAAATAGAATAATTTAAAACATATTTACCAATAAGTATTGCCTCAGATAAAGGGAACTGATCTATATATTTACTAACTAGTTTTTTAAGTTTAAAATAATGATCTTCATTTTCAAAATCTTCATTAATTAATGATATTTGAAAATAAATTTCTATAGGAGCAATACCTTCATAGTTATTCTTCTCAATAATTGATGATATTTCATCTATCATTGCAATGCTATATTGATGGTTAGCTACGTTTTGGCGACTTAAAATTGAGTTATGAATTCTTAATTTTTCAGAAAAATAGAAATAATCAAGATTCAAAGCAATTTCTTCAATATTACTCTTTTCCCCTCTCTTATTTTCATATTCTGTTAGTTCATAATAATTCTTTTGTATCTCATATTGATAAAAATAAAAATTTGCAGGTTTGAATTCTTGCTGTTTGGACAAACGATTTGCAGTTCTCATAGCACTACTATGTAATTTTTCTAATTTTTTATTGCTTATGGCCTCCATCAAATGCACAGCTTGATGAATCGGATTATCTTCATAAACTTGTTGTGCTAAAAATTTTTCAACTAGCTTAAGTAGTTCAGAATTTAATTTCCGAAACCGTACATCATCATATTTTTTTTCTTTATAAATTTTCCTCCAAATAATTTCTTTCGATAAATCTTTAGCAGATTTAGAAAAAATATCTTTTATAAACACCTCAAATAATTCAACAATCGCCTCATTCATGTTAAAATAAGGAGATTGTAAAAATTTACGAAGTCGATTCACTTCATATTTATCAAAACTTTGGAGGATGGTATAGGTTTTGTTGTTCATAGATTACAGGATGAATGAGCGAACCCGAAGGGTGAATGTTCGGGGAACATTCAAGTGAATGAACCACGAGTGGACGGGAATGCCTAGTTTTTTATTAGGTCGTACTTTTTTGATGTGTTCTAGGTCGTGTGCTTACAATATGGCTACATGGGTTCACAACACTAGAGGGTATTAGAAAATAGAAACTGTCTTTTTTTGGTTTATATAAACTAATAACGCTATTCATATAGAAACAAATGTAATTTATTATCGTTTCTAATAATTGTTCTTCGACTAGATTATTATTCAATGGAGTAATATTACATAAAGCGAAGGACAAAGAAAAAAAAATTGCTCGATAAAAGCAATCACAAAGTAAGGTGCTATAAAATACTAAGAAATTGATAGTCAATCGTTTTTGAAAAGTAAAATATTGTCATTCAATCTACTTTTTTTTCACAAACGAGTTTTTTTGATAAAAAATTGAATTTCTTATACTATTTTTTTGTATATTGCATATCTGAGAACCTAATTTTTATTAGAATTTATCTTTTATAATTAGTTTTTCGACATTTATATATCAACAAGACTTTTTCAAGACCATAAATTATAAAGTACAGACGAATTCATTCGTCTCTTAAAATAATTAGCGACGAATGAATTCGTCGGTACTTCCACAACACTAAAAGACATCATTAATAAGCAATTATTAATGTGCATTCTAGGCTTAACTAGCTAAGAACGCCCGCCGAATAATATTACTTCGGCACAAAACTTTTACGACGCCATGGATATATCTCTAAAAAAAATTAAGCATTTACTTTTTTTGGTCATCTTGGCTTTCCCTGTCCTAGGGCATGCGCAAGTTGGAGCCACCCAAACTAAGACCGCCTTTAAAAATACTCCTTTAAAAATATGGGCAAGTGATTTTGCTGGTCAAGGCTTAAATCTTATCTCCAATCCTGAAAACGGAACCATCATAGATTATATTGGTGGAAAAAATGGAGAAGACACTTTAGTCTATATGCCAAATATTGATTTTACAGGAATTGATGAATTTGCTTTTGAACATTTCACCGGTTACCCCAATGGTAATATCCCAAACAATGTCCAAACAACTGTAAAAATCACAATTGTACCTTCCTATGTTGAAGCTCAGCACGATTATACAGCCGTAACGATAGACCAGTCAACTACGATTAGAGTTATCACCAATGACTCTGTTACGCATGGACAATTAACCGTTGACCCAATTTTCCCAGTGGTTAATCATGGTACGGTCAGTGTTGCGGAAGAAAGAGGATTTGTCAAGTTCACTCCTGAAGCGGGTTATACTGGTTTAGCGGACTTTAGTTATATCGCCTGTGACTCGGTTGGAACTTGTGCTACTGGTGCAGTAACAATTTATGTTAATCCAGAAAACACTACTTATAATGATGAAATTCGATTAGGAACAGGAGAAAATACAGCTAAGGCCATTCCAATGCCTTTCAAAATTACTAGAGTAGACCCAGCAACAAATGTAAATATAGAAAAATCTGAATACGCAGTTATATATGAGCCTACCACCAATTTTACTGGTACAGACCAATTCACTGTTTACGGAGAGGACGGCAATCAAAGGGTCATTAATATGGATGTTATCGAACGTCCAGTAAGTGCTTTTTCTTTAGCAGAAGAAGATATTGCCTATGGTATACTAGGAGAACCTGTAACGTTTAATATCCTAGCCAATGATGGCTTTACAGGAGTTAGTCATATCAGTTTTCCAAGTGTTCAAGGAGGTGAAATTACTTATTCAAATGGTCAAATAACCTTTACTCCAGAAGAAGATTTTAGGGGAGTAGGTAGAATATTATATAGAGTTTTTGATTTAAATTATCAGGAGCACCGTGGTAATGCCTATATAGTTTATGATAGAAACAATTTTGGTCCAAATACTAAGGATTACGAATATACTTTTAAATTAAATCCAGGACAGGTTAAAATTATTGATTATAAAGCACCTATTGATAATTATCGACTAAGTCCAACGGATGGTTTTGATAATATCGCAGGATACATAACTGCTGAAACTAATAAATCTATTCGATATGAAGCGCCAGAAGAAGCCGGTGCAACAGATGAATTTGAGGTTTCTTATTGTGTACCTGCCAATTCTAGCAATTGTCAACAAGTAAAAATTAGAATTGACGTTGTAGACGAGAAAGTAGAGAATTGTAATGGAGACTGTGTATTCCCTGGCGATTTAAATAA
The DNA here is from genome assembly GCA_938010785.1 of uncultured Saprospiraceae bacterium. Lineage (GTDB taxonomy): Bacteria > Bacteroidota > Bacteroidia > Chitinophagales > Saprospiraceae > JAFMDF01. Next base: position 300 of record CALLVC010000104.1, on the reverse strand, counting down.
AGATGGAATTGTCAATAGTGCAGACTTATTACCATTAGGGTTTCATGTTGGCGCAAAAGGACCAGCTAGAAATGACCAATCGGCTACTTTTAGAGGCGCTGAAGCTGCGGATTGGAGCATGGATTTCATTGAAAACGCTGAGGCAATTAACCTAAAGCATTATGATGCCAATGGTGATGGAATCATCACAGAGCAAGATGTCAATGTAATTCGTAAAAATTACGGCGCAATTAGAGAAATTGTTCCTAATGCGTTACCTGCTTTATCAAAAGGTATTTCCATTACGCCAAATAGAGTAAC
>CALLVC010000103.1 GCA_938010785.1 uncultured Saprospiraceae bacterium | reverse complement strand
CCCAAATGGGTTTGAAAAAAATGTATTGGATGCGGTTTATGTCTGGTGGAAAATTATCTACGTTGAATATGGTGAAGTCGGTGATACGTGATGAGCAAGTTAGTGGTGACGGTCTAAAGGCGCATTGAATTAACCATCGTTCTCAAACTATCCACATTATGAAAAGGCAATAAGGCATCCACATAGGGTAAAGCTGCCTTCATCCCCCGCACTTCTGGTTGCCAATCGCCACTCCCCGCTAAGGGATTTAACCATAACACTTTGAGGGCTTTTCGATGAATCCGTTTCATATTTTCTCCGACTAAATCTACTTCATCCGTATCCCATCCATCACTCAACACAATCACCAAAGTTTTGGAAGTCAAATATTTATGCCCAAATGTTTCGTTGAATTGTTGTAGAGATGCGCCAATTTTTGTTCCTCCTGACCAATCTGGAATTTTATTAATCACTTCTTCCAATGATTTATTTATCGACGTTTTATTGAGTTCTTTGGAAATGTGATGCAGAGCAGTCGCAAAAGCAAAGGTTTCTACCTTCGGGAAGAGCGAATGAAAAGCATACATAAATTGGATAAAAAACCGACTGTATAATTCCATACTTCGACTTACATCACAAAGCAGTACCACTTTAATGTTGTCTTTCTTTTTCTTTTTGTATAAAATATCTACAATTTCTCCGTTGCGAACGATGTTCTTTCGAATGGATTTTTTGATGTCTAAAATGGCTTTTTTCTTGGTCATTTTGTAACGTCGGCTTCTCCGATTGGCTATTTTTTGCACCAACTTTTGGACCAATTGGAAAACTTCTTTCATTTCTCCTGAAGAGAAGGCTACTTGTTCCGTCACGCTTCCAAATCCACCGTCAGAATAGGTCGCGGTCTCTATCGTTTCTTTGTTTTTATTGCCATATAACCAACTTTTTAAGGCTTGTAGACTTGGCTGCTTCTGACTTTGTTGAGTGTTTTGCGCTTTTTCTTCTTTATCGGTCGTTTTGCTATTTACGGCTTGGTCCAATTCTTTCCAATAATTTTGGTAGAGTTTTGGAAATTGGTGGAGTTGGAAAGGGGTTCGACAGAGCGTGGCTTGCAGGCATAATTCAAAATTATCGGTGGTGTCAAATGGATTGACTAAATAAATGGCTTGTAAAGCATCTTTTTCTTCGGATGGGCCAATAGTAAAATCATGTTGTCGGAGGTGGCGACAAAAGGCGATTAGGTTGGCGGAAAGATTTGTTTGACGTTTCACAGGATGACAGGATTTTTATTAGGCCGTACTTTTTTGACGTGTTCTAGGTCGATGGTCATAAAGTTAATTTATGATTTAGGAATGTTTAGAAAAGTGTGTCAAAATCATACTTGAATTTGAACTTTCTAAATGGTGTGAATTACGGAAAGTGAACTAATTACAATTTATTGACTTTTAGCTTATTCGGTTCTGACCGTGAACCGTTTACCGTGAATCAACAGCCATTTGAATTTGATACTTGAATTTGAACTTTCATCTGAACTTTCTCTAACATGTTAATGCAACTTTGACGTCACCCCAACTTGGTCCAACAACTCTGACAAGGACAAGGAAGTCTCTCGTATATCCTTCCAATCTTTCAACACAATACCCAAGGTATCTTCGACTATTTTTTTATCTAAATGGTCAATATGCAATGCGGCTAAGGCTCTTGCCCAATCTAGGGTTTCTGCTACGCCAGGCACTTTATCCAATTTTCGCTGACGCAGGTTGAGCATAAATTGGCAAATTTGTTCGCCTAGTTTTTTATCAATTTCGGGTACTTTATTTTGTACAATTTCTACTTCCTTTTCAAAACTTGGATAATCTATCCATAGGTAAAAACAGCGACGGCGCAAGGCTTCCGATAATTCCCGCATCCGATTACTCGTAATAATGACTTGAGGAATGTGTGTCGCTTTAATCGCTCCTAACTCTGGAATACTGATTTGCCAATCTGATAATATTTCTAATAAAAAACTTTCAAATTCTTCGTCTGCTCGGTCTACTTCATCAATCAATAAAACAGGTGGCTTTTCTCTAGTTATCGCTTTTAGTAAGGGTCTTTCTAGTAAATAATCTTTACTAAAAATAAAATCCTCTTTTTGTTGAATGGATAGCGTTTCGGACTCCATCATTTTTAATGCCAATAGTTGCCTTTGGTAATTCCACTCGTATAAGGCTTGCTCTGCATTTAATCCTTCATAACATTGTAATCGTATGAGTTCGGTATTATTTGCCTTTGCTAAGACTTTGGCTATTTCGGTTTTACCTACACCGGGAGGCCCTTCGACCAATAAAGGCCGTTGGAGTTTTTGAGCTAAGAAGATACCCATTGTGATATTGGGGTCTGCAATGTAACCTTGATTGGCTAGTAGGTTAGAGGTATGCTTAATGCCTGCTTCGGCCATTTATTTTGCTTTTTTTAGTAAAATTGAATAATATTAAGTAGAATGTTCAGTTTATGCAAAATTTGAAGAAAAAAATTATCTTTGTTAAAAAAGAACGATATGAGTGCAGTATTAAGTAAGCTACCTTTAACTTATGAAGAGCTTGTCAAAATAGCTGGAAATGAATTAGTTCGTGCTCCTGCTACATTTGATGAATATTGGCATTTCATTGGTCAAGCCGAATTTCGTGCTGATTTTTACCAAGATGAAATCATTACTATGAGTTATGAAAATGAACATCACAGCGATGTTATGATGGACTTCGCTTATTTATTACAACAAGCATTTCCTAGAAATACTAGAAAATTTAAGGTTCATAATTCTAATCGCCCTATATATGTTGGTAATTTTAGCTCAGACCATTCTGTGTTTAATCCCGATGGCTCCGTAATCGCTCAGCCAGCCAAACATTTTGAGCATTCACCTGGTATGAATGCTGAAACTACGCCTGTTTTACTTTTTGAAGTTTTATCTAAATCTACCCGTTCTTATGATTTTGGTGTTAAACTACCACTATACAAACAAATTCCTACTCTAAACACTATTGTTTATATTGAAACTAAAAAACGTTCCGTTTTGGTCATAAAACGTAAAAATAAAAATAGCTGGATAGAGACAGAATATACTAAAGAAGCCGACACTTTTATGATTAATGATTTTCTCTTTAGCCTAAAAGATATTTATTTCCAACTTAAATTTGACTAAAAAAATCCACTAACCTTTCGGCTAGTGGATTTTAATTTATATGAAATTCGTTAAATTTAGAAAGTACTAAGACAACGCACTCAAAGCTTTCCGAGCATATACCCCCGCCATGTGCTTCCGATAGTTCTCTGCCGCAAAATGGTCACTCATAACCGAGACCCCATCTGCAACACTAGCGGTTGCCGTTGCAATTGAACCTTCGTTTAACACATTTCCTTTCAGGGACTTTTCTACATTGCCATCTCTAAATGGCGTTGCACTGACCCCACTAAAAGCGACTCTCGCTTCCGTTACATACCCATCTGAATTGGCAACGGCCGCTGCACACCCCACTAAAGCAAACCGAGAGGCTGGCTGAGGAAATTTGACGTACGTTGAATTCTTATTGAATGCTGTTTTAGGAATGCTAACTGCGGTAATGATTTCCTCTTCTCCAACAGCCGTCATAAACAAGCCTTTAAAGAATTGATCTACATCTACCGTTCGATTACCATCCACACTTGTAATAATCACATTGGCGTCTGCTGCTAATAAGACCGCAGGCCAATCTGCTGCTGGGTCTGCATGCGCAATACTTCCGCCAATTGTTCCGAAATTTCGAACTTGTATATCCCCAATCATACTTGCTGCTAAAGCAATCATTGGCGCATGCTCTTTCAAAGCTGCATTATTCGCTATTTCACTGTGCGTACAATTCGCACCGATGGTAATTGACTTTTCATTATCTCTTATTCCGCCCATTGATTCAATACCTGATACATCAATAAGATGTTCAGGGTCGTTTAGTCGCAATTTTAATACAGGAACTAAACTATGACCACCCGACAATATCTTGGAATCGTCGCCATGCGCTGTCAATAACGCAATCGCATCTTTGATGGTCGTTGGTTTATGGTATGCAAATTTACTTGGAACCATTATAGTTGATTTATTATTTTATTATTAATTATTTTAGACTTGGTCTTCGATTAAATCTTGTAGTAACATAAAAACTTATAAGCCTTTTTATACTTTGTTGATTATTAATTAATTAGTTAATTTTAGCTTAGAAATAATCGTACTAATTAACTAGTAATTATTAATTCAATCAACCAAAATGGCTTTTCAAAATTTTTATGATTTGGATGTTTACAAAAAGTGTCGCGTTTTTAGAAAAGAAGTATCTAACATTGTAAAAAAACATTTTCCAGCTCATGAAAGATATTTGATTACTGCTCAAATTTTAGATTCTTCTCGTTCTGTAACAGCTAATATTTCTGAAGGTCATGGTCGTTTCCATTACCAAGAAAACATCCAATTTTGTCGAATTGCCAGAGGTTCACTAAGTGAAACTTTGGAGCATTTAGTAACTGCTTTTGATGAAAATTATATAACTAATGAAATACTCGAAAAAATGAAAAAACAATATGATGATTGTTTGTATTCCTTAAAGAGTTATATCGCTTACCTCAAAAGAAAGAAAAAGGAGGATAAATAGTTGATTAATCATTCGTCGATTGAATTATAGCACTTCAGCCAAAATCAACTAATAATTAATAATTAATCAACTAACTCCTATGAATGATATTCCATACTTTTTGAGAAGTAATCGGCATCTCCACATCATGAATACCATATCCTTTTAAAGCATCCATTACGGCATTGACCACCGCAGGCGTTGACCCGATACAACCAGCTTCTCCTGCCCCTTTTACACCCAGTGGGTTATGTGGACAAGGCGTTACTGTTCTATCTACTTCAAAAGATGGTAAATCATCTGCTCTTGGCATCACATAATCCATGTAAGTACCGTTGATTAATTGACCACTTTCATCATAAATAGCGCCTTCACAGAAAGCTTGACCAATTCCTTGTGCCAATCCACCATGAATTTGTCCATCTACAATCATTGGGTTAATTACATTTCCTACATCATCAACTGCTATAAATCGTTTTATTTTGACGGCGCCTGTTTCTTTGTCTATTTCTACAATACAAATATGACAACCAAATGGATAGGTGAAATTTGCAGGGTCATAGAAACTAGAAAAATCTAAGCCCGGTTCTAAGCCTTCTGGATAATTGTGTGGCACATAAGCCGTAAGCGATACATCACCAAAAGCAACGGATTTGTCCGTCCCTCTGACCGTCCACTTGCCTTCTGCATAGTCCAAATCATCGACGGATGCTTCCAATAAATGGGCAGCGATTTTTGCCCCTTTTTCTAGTACTTTTTCAATACTCTTCACAATTGCACTACCACCAACTGCCAAACTACGAGAACCATAAGTTCCCATGCCGAAAGCCACCGCATCCGAATCCCCATGAATAATTTCCACATCTTCTATTGGAACGCCCATTTTATCTGCAACGACTTGGGCAAAAGTTGTTTCGTGGCCTTGTCCATGCGAATGCGAGCCTGAATAGACACTTACTTTACCCGTTGGGTGAACCTGTACTTGTGCGGATTCGAATAAACCTGCTCTTGCGCCTAATGCACCAACTACTGCCGAGGGCGCAATACCACAAGCCTCAATGTAAGTAGAAAATCCGATTCCAAGTAATTTACCAGAACCTTCTGCCGCTTTTTGGTCTGCTCTAAATTGCTCATAGCCAACCATTTCTAAGCCTCGCTTCAATACTGGTGCATAATTTCCACTATCATATTGAAGAGCAACTTGGGTCATATATCCTTCTTGCTCTACCCCATCGAAAGGTTCGATAAAGTTTTGTAAACGCAATTCCGCAGGATCTCTCCCCATTTCTAAAGCCGCAGTATCCATCAATCTTTCTAATAGATATGTGGCTTCTGGACGACCTGCTCCCCGATAGGCATCTACCGCAGTGGTGTTGGTAAAAACCGCATCTACACTGACGTTAATCAAAGGTGTCGTGTATAATCCTTGTAATAAAGTACCATGTAAATAAGTTGGAACGGCTGGCGCAAAAGTCGATAAATATGCGCCCATATTTGCAAAAGTATCTGCTGTTAATGCTAAGACGTTTCCATCTTTATCAAACGCCATTTTAGCCGTTGTAATATGGTCCCGTCCTGCGGCATCCGTCATAAAACTTTCTCTACGCTCTGCTGTCCATTTGATTGGTCGCTTAATTTGGTTAGACCCCCAAATAACTAACGCCTCTTCCGTATAATGGAAAATTTTACTACCAAAACCACCACCTACATCTGGTCCGACTACTCTTACTTTATGTTCTGGTAAGCCCAAAACAAAAGCACATAATAATAAGCGAATTAAATGTGGATTTTGCGTAGAGGTATATAAAGTGTATTTGTCATAAGCCGTATCAAAATGCCCAATCGCACTCCGTGGCTCAATCGCATTACAAATAACTCTTTGATTAATAAATTCCAAAGTGGTAACGTGGTGTGCACCTGCAATAGCCGCATCTACTTCTGCTCTTGGATTACCTAATTCCCAATCAAAAGCCAAATTGTTGGGCACATCTGCATGTACCTGTGGCGCACCATCTGCCCGAGCTGCTTTGGCATTGGTTACGGCTGGTAATACATTATATTCTACCATGACCATTTCTGCTGCATCCTTGGCTTGGGCATAGGTTTCAGCTATGACCATTGCTACTGCATCTCCTGCGTGACGTGCCTTATCTGAAACCAATAGTGGATGTGGTGGCTCTTTCATGGTATCCCCATTCTTAAAATCCACTTGCCATCCACAAGGAACGCCACCAATACCCGCAGCATCGGTATCTTTTCCCGTAAATATTTTTACGACACCATCCATTTTTTCTGCATGGGAAATATCGACACTTACGATTTCTGCATGGGCATGTGGACTTCGCACCATACAAGCATAAGTCATCTGTGGCAGGACTATATCGTCCGTATATCTGCCTTGTCCGGTGATGAACCGTTTATCTTCTACTCTTTTTACAGAGGAACCTATATATGACATTGGTTGATTATTGATTATTATTTGATTAATTATTTTAGACTTGTTCTTCGATTTTGCATTTGTAGTAAATTTTGTTGATTGTTGGTTATAGCTCTTTAGCTAAATCAACTAATAATTTATAATTCTACCTGTCGGTAGACAGGTAATCAACTACCTACGCAGTTTCTTGCATCTTATTTGCTGCGTACTGAATCGACTTCACGATATTATGATAGCCTGTACATCGACAGAAATTACCTTCTAAACCATGACGAATTTCTTCTTCGGTTGGATTTGGGTTATTTTTTAGCATATCGGCAGCGCACATAATCATTCCCGGCGTACAAAATCCACATTGTAGCCCATGCTCCATATGGAAGCCTTCTTGCAGCGGGTGTAAATTATCCCCATTTGCCATGCCTTCGATAGTTGTAACTGATTTTCCACTAGCTTGGACCGCTAACATCGAGCAAGATTTTAGGGCTTTGCCGTCCAAGTGAACGGTACAGGCGCCACAACTGCTCGTATCACAGCCAATATGTGTGCCTGTCAGCGCCAGTTCTTCTCTTAAAAAATAGACGAGCAACATTCTTGGCTCGACCATTTTGTCGTACTGTTTTCCATTAACAGTAATCGAAACGGGTACTTTCATAATTTTATTTAAGGTTTTACGTGATTGAAAAGGAGTGGTAAAAGAATAGAGAATAATGTTGTTTTTTGAATTTGATTATCTGCACTATTCTCTGTTATTTTACACTCAATTCATATAAAAATTAATATTTTGCCAATTTAGAAAAAAAATAGACTTTATTAGGTATTTTCGCACCAATAAAAGTAAAAAATTTGTATTTAATGAACATTCAAGATATTTCTAATAAAAACTATTTTGTTTTTGACGCTTTTGGGACACTTTTTAAGACCAGCGAAGTCAAGGCAGAATTGACAAAGATAGCAGGAGAGAAAACGGATAATTTAATTAATGTTTGGCGAAGCAAGCAACTCCAATACACTTGGCTGCGGAACGAAATGAATCGGTATCAGCCATTTAGTGTCGTCACAAAAGATGCCTTGGATTATAGTATGCGATTGAATGGCATTACAGATGAAAAGGTATTTGATATTTTATTACCGCTGTATGATACACCTCAATTGATTGACGGGGCAAAAGACCTTTTAAAAATTTTAAAAGACAATGGTAAAACCGTCGCTATTTTGTCTAATGGTACGTGTGCTATGTTGAATAATGGGGTGCAATTAACTGGGATTCAATATTATGTTGACCACATTTTGTCCGTGAATGATATTGGCATTTATAAACCACAGCCTGCTGTTTACCAAATGGCTTTGGATACATTAGAAGCGACTGTTGAGGAATTGATTTTCTTTTCTTCTAACCAATGGGATGTTTCTGGAGCAAGTGTATTTGGCTTAGATGCTTGTTGGATAAATCAGTATGGGGAGACGAAGGAAGGATTGCCTTTTGGGACGGTGGTGGAGACGGGCTCTTTGAGGGAGGTGAGTGAATATTTTTAGTGTGTAAATACCTATACTTCCTTTAATTATACTATTTTCGCTAAAAAATATAATATGACAACCACCATCAATAAAAAATTCGAATTAGAAGAACCCATTGAAAAAGTTTGGATTTATTTAGCCGACCCCACCAAGATTGTTACTTGTGTGCCTGGTGCTTCCTTAACGGAAAAAATAGATGACCAAAATTTCAAAGGACAAGTGGCCATGAAATTAGGCCCTGTAAAAGTCAAATTTAATGGAGATGTAGAGATTATCGACTTGGATAAAGATAGTTGGACCATGAATCTCAAAGGGAAAGGATTAGATGCCAAAGGGAAAGGTAGTGCAGATATGAAAATGAATGGCTTACTTAGTGCTACCGATAATGGAACGGCCGTAGATTTTACAATGACTTTATCCATTGTTGGTAAACTAGCACAATTCGGGTCAAGACTAATCAATGAGGTCACGGACCAAGTCTTAAATCAATTTGTCGATAATTTCAAGGCTAAATTAGCTGCTGATACGGATTATGTGGCTGCTTCAAACCCTACGGTAACTGCCGAATCTATGGTAGATGCACCTCCTGCACCTATTCCTACAAAAACAGTAAAGGCAGATGGCGAATCTACTGAGACCTCTAAAACAGTTGATAAAGAAGCTAGTACCGAAGATAAAGCCCAAGCAGTTAGTGATTCCGCAGATGCCGTACAAAAAGCATTGGAGGATGTCCAAAAAGCACAAGCTGCCTTAGATGACAATCTAAAAACGTCATTGGCTTCTGCTGGAGCCATTGCTTCGAATGGGGTAGCTGAACCAAAAAAAGCAAGTCCTCAAAAAGAAATACCAAAAGCCGCAGATACTGATAATTCCTTAAATGGTTTGTCCCTTATGTGGATGGTCATCAAAGGATGGTTTTCTAGATTATTTGGTGGGGGTAAGTAATAAAACACTTCATCCAAAGCAGTCGAATTGTATGTTACATTTTATAATATATGTTACATTCTATAATAAATGCGTCTAATTTGGTAGATAAGAACCTTTTTCACTAAAAAAACATTAGGTACTTAACAATCATTAAACTTGTTACAAAACAAGTTTATTAATCATCAAAAAAACTGTTATCATGATAGAAGACGTCATCAAAAAAGCATTTTATACGGGTATAGGCTTCTTAACCAATCCAAAAGGTTTTAAAGAACGGGTAGATGACTTGGTTAACAATGGAGATATGACCGCAGACGAAGGCAAAAAAGCTTTCTCAGAATTTGAAAAAGACTTCAAAACCAAGACCGAGGACTTAGAAGATAATATTCAAAATATGGTTCGTTCTGCTTTAGACAAAATGGATATTCCTTCTGCTGAAAAAGTAACTGCTTTAGAAAAACGCATAAAGTCTCTGGAAGTTAAGGTCGGTAAACTAACTAAAGAGTTAAAAGATGCTAAAGCACCAGCCAAGCCTGCTGCTAAAAAAACAACTACTCGGAAAAAAGCTGCTCCTAAAAAAGCAAGCTCTACCAAAAAAACGACTACTAATACTAAAAAAACAAGCTAATTACCTAAGTATTGGAACGATAGGCGCTTGTTGGGAATTTTTCCTTTGGGCTAAAAAAATGTATTTTTTATCTCTAAAATCAAATCCCTAACAAGCGCTAACTAAAGCAATGGTTTGTACTAAAATTTTCCTTCCTTTATTGCTCTTTTTGACCTTTTTTAGAAAAAATTTAACATTTCCTTGTCATTTACTGTGACTATTCCCTATTATTGTGTGTCTTAAACAATAGGAAAGTTAACACACATATTTTGTTCATTATTTTGTGATCTCTTCCTACCAACTTAAAAAAACACTTTTTCCTTTTAAACCCCAAATTCCCACAAGTTGTTTCCTAAAAACACATTAGCTTTTGTTATTCTATATACGAATAATAAAAATAGAAAAATAAGTAGACAAATTGTTAGTTTTTTTTGAGAATATACTAACTTCGAAGCTATATTTGTGAAAATGAGAAAATTATTACACATAAACTAAAAGGTTCTTTTACAAATTCAATGACCTAATCGATTCAATTTCATTTTTTTTGCCCTTCAGTCAAAAAGAATCTTAAATTTTAAATCGACTTCAAAACCTGACCTTTTCGGAACAGGCGGGTTTGTTAAGGAACAAAATAAAATCACTATCTAATCTTACTTTTTAAACGATTATTAAGATGAATAAAACGCTTTTTTATTTTCTACTGATTTGCTTAATCCTTTGGCTAATCTTTGGGGCTATCTTTTTCAAAAACAGAATCTGTGGTGTCTCTCCCTCCTCCAACGATGAAGAAAAAACAACAGCTGTTGTTCCTCCTCCAGTTACCAAAGACGCATTATTAATCCAAGATGGAACCGCTTTCAAAACCTCTACAACTAATTATTTTGATTTTAATAAGTCTTCCTACAGCTATTTGACTCCTTTAGCTGCTGGCCTAACAACTTCTTTGGGAGCTACGGCCACCTATTTGAAGGCAAACCCTGACCGTAGTATGGTTATTACAGGTCATTATAAGGAAGAGGAAATTAATGAAAGTGTTTTTCCCAATTTAGGTATAGCTAGAGCAAATGAGGTCAAGAAAGCACTTTCTGATTTAGGGGTTCCTGCACAACAATTAATACCAATGGGTAGCTTAGCTGCTGCTGGAGTGGGTTTCAAGGACGGTGTTTTAATCAATGGTGCTTCTTTTTCCTTTAAAGAAACTACCGACGATTTAGCGGAAAGATTAGCTGCTATCAAAACAAGATTAGATGCGAATCCACTCACTGTCTATTTTCCAACAGGAGAGCAAGTGGTCAATCTAACGGATGCTCAACGAACAGATATAGCTGATTTAGTTTTCTATTTAGATAATGTTGCTGATAGCAACTTGGAAGTAGGTGGTCATACTGATGATACAGGTGATTTAGCTATAAATACTAGATTATCTAGAAAAAGAGCAGAATTTGTAAGAGATTATTTAACTTCTAATGGTTTGGATGCCAGTCGGTTTTCTGCACAAGGATATGGACCAGATGCTCCAATCGCAGATAATTCGACTTCTGCAGGAAGAGCAAAGAATAGAAGAGTAGAAGTTCGATTAAAATAAGCCTAACTGTAGTAGGCATCTCATTATTTTTAAAAAATTAAAATCTATTATATTATGTCAGGTATTCTTTGTTGGTTATGGCCATTTTTATTTGGATTAATTGCAGCTATTCTTGGTTGGTTGCTTAGATGTTTATGGGGTAAAGGCATAATCGCCACCTTGCAAGAGAAAATTTCTACTCAAAAGAAAAGTTATACTGCTTTAAAAACAGATTATGATGGCTTTTCTACTAAATATAATGCACTAGATACTCAGTATAATTCGCTAAATACTAAGTACGGTGTAATAGAACAAGAAAAATTAGATTTACATAACGAGTGGAAGAATGAATTGACGGGATTGAATCTGAAGTGGGAAAATAAATACAATGGTCTTCATGGGCAATTAAAAGCCAAAGAAGAAGAAAAATTGAGCTTGCACAATGAATGGCAAAGTGAATTGACCGCTTTAAATCTGAAGTGGGAAAACAAATACAATGGTCTTCATGGGCAATTAAAAGCCAAAGAGGAAGAACTTACCAACATCAATAACAGTTGGGATTTGAAATGGAGTAATTATACTTCTGAATGGGAAGGTAAATACAATGCCTTAGCTGCTGAAAAAGATGCGGAAATTGCAAATATCAATAACAGTTGGGATTTGAAATGGGGTAATTATACTTCTGAATGGGAAGGTAAATACAATACGCTTTCTGCTAAGGCGGATGAACAAGGTGATGCTGTGGAAAATGTCAACAATGAATGGAATATTAAGTGGGGCAATTACACTGCTGAATGGGAAGGTAAATATAAAGCATTAGCGGCCGAAAAAGATGCAGAAATTGCTAAGATAAATAATAACTGGAACCTGAAATGGGGCGACTATACCTCTGAATGGGAGGGTAAATATAATACATTAGCTGCTGAAAAGGATGCGGAAATCACAAATATCAATAACAGTTGGGACTTGAAATGGGGCGATTATACCTCTGAATGGGAAGGTAAATATAATACGCTTGCGGCGAAAGCAGATGAGCAAGGTGATGCCGTAGAAAATGTCAACAATGAATGGAATATCAAGTGGGGTAATTACACTGCTGAATGGGAAGGCAAATACAAAGCATTAGCAGCCGAAAAAGATGCAGAAATTGCTAAGATAAATAATAGCTGGAATCTAAAATGGGGTGATTATACCTCTGAATGGGAAGGCAAATACAATACACTTTCTGCTAAAGTAGAAGCTGGTGGTGATGAATTAGAAAAAGCTAATAATGAGTGGAATATCAAGTGGGGCAATTATACTGCTGAATGGGAAGGTAAATACAAAGCATTAGCGGAAGAAAAAGACACCATGATTGGCAAGTGGTCTAATAGATATGCTCAATTAGATAAATTGTACAAGGAAACGGAGAATAAATTAGCAGCTAAGCCAAAAGAAGTGGAGGTGATTAAGGAGGTAGAAGTTATTAAGGAAGTAGAAGTTATAAAAGAAGTCGTGAAGGAAGTAGAAGTTATTAAGGAAGTACCTGTAGAAATCATTAAAGAAGTGGAAGTAGTCAAGCAAATCGACATGAATATGTTGAAGCAGATGATGGCTCAAATGGGTACAGTTGAAGAATCTCGACAAGTTATTGGAGAGACTAGAACTACAGGTGAGAGTAAAGTTGTCGGAAGAAGAGAAGTTACTGAAATTAGAGAAGATGACTTGAAAAAAATTGAAGGCATCGGTCCTAAGATTGAAAGTATTCTTTACAAAGCAGGTATTACTACCTGGAGAGCGCTTAGTCGAACTTCTGCTGAAAGAATCAAAGAAATTCTTACTGCTGCTGGTAATAGATACAAGATGCACGACCCTACTACTTGGCCTAAACAAGCTGAAATGGCTGCTGATGGCAAATGGGATGAATTGAAAAAATGGCAAGATGAATTGGACGGTGGTAAATAAAACCTGACAATTTATTTGTTCAACTAATAGTAAAGGCTCGCTTCGTAAGAAGTGAGCCTTTTTTAATTTAATTTATCTACCTTTACTTTAGAGTAGAAAAGGTTATTGGAGGTTATTATACTTAAAACTGGATAAAAAAGTGATTTTATAAATAGAGGACAGAAGTCAGACCGTCCGTACGGACTGACTTCTGAACGCTAAAATTGTTTTCACAAACCCGCCTGAATGCAAAGCGGGCAGGTTTATCCCGTTCGCAGTATAATAACTTCCAATAACATGGATTAATAACTGAAATTCCTAATGATAATTATTGAAGATAAATTAGTTAGTGACGATGTTTTAGAAAAACAATTTATTTGCAACCTAAAAGCATGCAAGGGAGCTTGTTGTTGGGAAGGTGATTATGGCGCTCCTTTGGAGGAGGCCGAAAAAGAAACTTTGGACCGTATTTACGAAGATATCAAACCATTTCTTTCACCATTAGGTGTAAAAGCAATTGAAGAAAAAGGAAAGTACACTTATTACGAAGGAAAAGGAGCCAACGAATGGGGTACTACCCTATTAGAAGATGCTGCCTGCGCTTATATGACATTAGACAACGGAACTGCCAAATGCGGGATTGAAGCAGCTTACAACGCAGGGGTGACCGATTTTAAAAAACCTATTTCTTGTCATCTCTACCCTATTAGGGTCAGTGCCAACAAAAACACTGGATTTGAGGCATTAAATTATGACAAGTGGGATATTTGTTCAGCCGCATGTACGCTAGGCGAAAAAGAGCAAGTACCTGTCTACGAATTTCTAAAAGAGGCGATTATTCGAAAATATGGGGAAGATTTTTACGAACAAATGGAAGGGGGGGCGGCTTATTTAGCAAATCCGAATATAGAGGAGGGATAAGGAAAAAAATAAAGGAGACAGTTGTGTAGTGATTGCCTCCTTTAATTCTGCAAATTTTTCTTGTGTTTCTTATCAATAACTATGCTTCTTCATCCTCATCGAGGAATTTGTTAATAGCTTTGACAGCATTTGCAATTTTGGGGTATTCAATACTGTAATGGATGAATTTGCCATCCCTTTGGGTACCTACTAGACCTGCCATCCGTAAAATTCTTAAGTGTTGCGACGTGATTGACTGCTCTAATTTGAGCGTGTTGTAAATTTTGTTTACGTTGATTGTACCATTTTGGTCAATAAACGACAATATTTTCAGTCGTAACGGGTGGGCTAATGCCCGTAGAATTTCTGCAGAGGTCTGCAGCTTTTCATTATTAATGTTTACCCTAGCCTTTCTCATAGAACTCTTGGTTTAGTTGAAACAATTATTTACTCGTAAGCAAATATGCTTAAATAAACCGATTTTTCAAAAAATATATACAAAAAAATGCTCTAAATCAACGGATTTAGAGCATTTTAGTTACATCTAGCTAAAAAATAACTAGATTTTGTCTTATGAGCTTGTTCTAAAGTGTATTGTTAGGAGGTTTTTAAAAGCATTTCCTAAATGCATTTGCATAACAAAAAAACTTGAATTTATTAAAATTTAAGTTTGTTTTGTCTTAGAAAATAATCTTTTAGAAAATTATAAATTTTAAAAATGTAAAATTTTTATTTCCTTTTCATAGTTTTTTAGTTTGCTAATTCCTCTACTAATCTAGAGATTTGAGCTAATCTATCCTTATCCAAAGAATAATAAATGAATTTACCGTGACGGTCAGTAGCAACAACTCCTGCACGACGTAAAATAGCTAAGTGTTGAGAAGCAACCGATTGTTCCAAACGTAACTTGATATAAATATCAGTAACGGTCATACTTTGGTTTTCTTCTAACAAATCAACAATTCTTTGACGTAGCTTGTGATTGATTGCTCTTAATACTAATACTGCTTTTCTAAGTTCAGCATAATCTAACTGGATGTCAGCGGCAGGCCCCTTCTGTAGTGTGACAGTTTCGTTTTTCTGCTTTCTCATAACTATGTTTTGCAATTTAAAAAATTATTAAATATTTGTTTTCGTATATTCCAAATACGATGCCAAATAAATAGATTAAAGTTTTCTCTCAGCTATAAAGTTATTGATAAAGAGTCAGAAATAAAAATTTTAAATTAAAAATTGGTAAAAAACCTTATACATTGTTGTATCTTAAACACTATTCTGTTTCCCTTGTTTTTTTTATAATACCTTCTTCGGTGTAGTGATATTTGGGGGTTTTAAATAATCTGGTTCAAAATAGGCAACTGATTCAAATAATTCCGACTCGTACGCTTTTACTGCCAATGGCACTAAATGCTCCGCAGCACACCGAATCGAGGTGAAAATAAATTGGGAACTATCTACTACTTTTTTTAGTTTTTCTGCCCCATTTCCTGCAAAAACTATCGTTTTTTTAGCCGCAAGCTCTGTTTGGAAGGTATTTTCGTCCATTATTAGTGCATGTGTTTCTTGCTCACAAATCATCTGTTCATTATAAAATGCTGTATAAACTTCCATCCTACGAGCATCTATCATGGGCACGTAATAATCTCCTTTTGCGACTTTTTTTGCCGCTAAAGCCATTGATTCTAAGGTATCAACTGCTATCAACGGCTTCTCCAAGGCGTAGCACATCCCTTTTGCTATGGAGGTTCCTATCCGTAAGGATGTATAAGAACCAGGCCCTCTACTGATGGCAATCGCATCTAAGTCTTCCAAGGTAAGTCCTGCTTTTTCCAGGCAACTTTCTATCATTAAAGTAGTCTCCTTTGAGTGAGAAAAAGGGGTAGCACATTCAATATTTGCTAATATCTTTTTTCCTTCACTCAGACAAACCGACCCAATATCTGTTGCTGTTTCTATATTTAATATTATTGCCATATCTATATTTTGAGCCCGCGAAATTACCAAAATAATAATTATGTAGGTAGGTTTGGTTACCTTCAATTTTTAATAAACCATCCTAATCCTATCCGTTTCTATCTTATGGGCAAACTTTAAGTGTTCTAAAATCGTTAAACTTTTATTAAGCTATCCATAATTTGTAATTTGGCGCTGTTTTAGAGTCAGTTATTTACGATATTTGTATTAAATGCTAAGAGTATGTCTAAGCTATTCTCTTTGCAAACAAAACAATTTCTTAGGTTCATTAAATTAACCACCATGAATAAATTATTTTTAATCCTTTCTATTTCGCTTTTCTCTATCGTGTCTGCTATGGCACAAGGAATTGACTTCTTTCACGGTACTTGGGCAGAAGCTTTAGAAGAATCAAAGGAAACTGGTAAGCCTATCTTCGTAGATGCTTATGCTGTTTGGTGTGGGCCTTGTAAACGTATGGCTAGAGAAGTTTTTACTAGAAAGGATGTAGGGGATTTTTACAATGCCAATTTTGTTAATTTGAAAATAGATATGGAAAAAGAAGAAAATATCGTTTTCCGTCAAAAATATCCCGTCTCTGCTTTTCCCACCTTATTTTATATTAAAAGCGATGGAGAGGTGATTAGAAAAGTAAAGGGGGCTCAAAAAGTAGAAGGCTTTTTACAATTGGGTAAATCTGTGCTTTCTAAAATTGATTATAGTGCAGATTATGTGAAAGAATATGAAAAAGGAAATAGAGACCCTGAATTTATTTATAAGTATATTCAATCTTTAAATAAATCTAATAAATCAAGTATTAAGGTTGCTAACCTGTATTTGAAAAAGCAAGAAGACTTATCTTCAGATATCAATCAAAAAATTATCTTTGAGGCTACTACTGAAGCAGATTCTAAGCTTTTTGACCAATTAGTGGCTAATAGAAAATCCATTGAAAAATTAGTCGGAGCGGAAGCGGTAGCTGCTAAAATTGAAAAAGCTTGTAAAGCAACCGTTTTGAAAGCTATTGAATTTGAATTTCCAGAGTTGTTAGACGAAGCAAATGAAAAAATGAAGGAACATTTGCCTAAGAAAGCTTCTCGTTTTGCCTTGTTGTCTCAATTAGATTTTTGTATTGCTATGGGCGATGCTAAAAAATATGCAAAATGCTGTAGTGAATATGTAAAAAAAGAAGCGAAAAACGATGACCAAGAATTGCATAAAATTGCCCAACAAATGGAAAGTAATTTTAGCAAGGATGCAAATATTATGAAACAAGCAGAAAAAATTGCTAAAAAAGCATTAGATAAAAATAGCGAAATCTTAGATTACCATCTGACTTATGCATCTATTTTAAATTATAATGGTAAAAAAGCTCAGGCACTAAAAGTTGCTAAAGATTCTGCGGAGATGGCAACAGACAGAAGTGGGATGCAAAGAATTCAAAAATTAATTCAACGAATTGAAGGATAATATACTCATTGGTCAATAGTCATTAAGCCATTAGGAGTGACGAACCAATGACTATTGACCAATGACTTACTTGAACAATACCTAATTCATGAAAAAGCACATTTACACACTTACACTTTTAATATTCCTTTCTTTTAATCTATACGCTCAGGATGGCATCAAATTTTTGGAAGCTGAATTAGGAGAAGTATTGGCTTTGGCTGAGTTGGAAGGCAAATTAGTTTTTGTAGATGCTTATACTGATTGGTGTAAGCCGTGCAAAGCCATGGACAAAGATGTTTTTTCTACTGAAGAAGTCGGTTCCTTTTTCAATGATAACTTTGTTAGTGTCAAAATAAATATGGAAGCTGGTGAAGGTCCTAGTTTAGCTGAACAGTACTTGATTTTTGCCTACCCTTCTTTATTATTTTTAAACTATGATGGGTCTATTGCGCATCGGTATGCAGGTTTTCAAGATACTAAAGGCTTATTAAGCCTTGGTGATATTGCGCTGGATGAAGGGAATAATTTATCTGCGCTAATGCTTCAATATAAAAATGGGGAGAGGAGTCCTGAATTCTTATTGCAATACCTACAAGCTAGTTTTCAAGGGGCAGATGGAAATCATATAAATATTCTGGAAGATTATTTATCCACTCAGCGTGATTGGAACACCGCTGAAAATCAAGAGCTAATTTTCAATTTATTAAATACTCCAAACTCGAAGCTATTTGACCATTTAGTCAAAAACAAAGCTGCTTTTGCTACTGTTTACGGTGAAGGTACTGTGAAAAATAAGATACAAACGCTTGTTTATGAATCCTTGAGTAAAGGCAAAACGAAGCTTGAAAATGCGGATGATTTGTTTAAGCGAGCATACCCTAAAAATGCAACTAAGCTTGCTGCCCAATACAAAATGGCACATTATCAACAAAACGAAAATGGTGCAGGATACGCCAAAGCTGCTATTGCTTATGTGAAAAGTTTCCCAAATATCGGTCTAGAAGAACTAAATGATATCTCTTGGAATTTTTATGATTTAGTGGACAACAAAAAAGATTTGAAGAAGGCTTCTAAATGGGCGAAAAAATCCGTTAAAAAAGACAATTCCTACCTTAATAATGATACCCTAGCTGCATTGTACCATAAATTAGGTAAGACAGGTAAGGCCATTAAAGTCGCTAATAATGCGATTGCGATTGCTAAACAATCTGGTGAAGACTATTCAAGTGCAGAAGCATTAATTAGAGAAATAGAAAATTAGTGATTAGTGGTTAGTGGTTAGTGCAAAAGATACTTTTAATGGGACTGCTTTGGGGGGATTAATTGAAGAATTACTGTCTCTCTGCGCTTTATTTCGCAAGCGAAATGGCTTCTAGCCCTGATTCCTATTTTGTGATTCAAAAAAAATATGGGCCTAAAATGCAATGACCGAAAGCAATAGTCCAATGCTTTCGGCCATAATAAGATTTTGAGTTTGTTTCTTTTTAAACTTAGATTGATGGTTGGTTAAGACCCTTTCGTTTAGTGGAATCTTCTACTACTGTTGAAGAAATTAGAAGCAAAAACAACACCTCCACCGATAGCAAATGAGCCTAATGCAATGTAAAGAATTAGCATGAATAAATTTTTGAGTTTGTGTTAAAAGATAATGCTAAATTTTGGATAAGTGTCTCAGAAGGAAATTTGCTGATGTTCGGATTTTAAGTAATAAACAGTATAACAGTGGATATATTGGATGAGGTTTCTTACTTGTATGGTATAAATGTAAGAACAATTGTTTGTTTTTCCAAAATTATTTTTTGTATTATTTAAAAGAATATCCATAATTGACAGTATTTGCCATTTGTATAGTTGCTAGTAATTATATTACATAATTTTTTAGCATTTCCAGGAAGAATTAAATGAAAAATCATGAAGTAGTTCCAATCAAATTCAATAAATCCTTGGCGGTCAACTTAGCACTCACATCTGTACCAGTCAACAAAGAATCTGCTAAATCTCGTTTTTTCTCATGCAATTGCAAAATTTGCTCCTCAATCGTACCTTCTGCAACCAAACGATAAACGGTGACAGGCCGCTCTTGTCCAATTCGATGCGCTCTGTCGGTCGCTTGGTCTTCTACCGCAGGGTTCCACCAAGGGTCCATGTGTAGTACGTAGTCCGCTTTCGTTAAATTTAAGCCTGTCCCTCCTGCTTTTAAACTAATCAGAAAAATATCTCCTTCTCCTGCTTGGAAGGCATCAATTCGTTGTTGACGTTTAGCCAGTGGTGTGCTTCCGTCCAGATATTGGTAAGCAATTTTTTGTTGTTTTAGATAGTCTTCTAACAATTTCAAATGTCCAACAAATTGACTAAACACCAATGCTTTGTGTCCATTGGCTAATAATTCGCTCACAATCTCTGTAAATAACTCTAATTTAGCACTACCAACAAAAGCCGCATTACTATCTGCTAATTTAGGGTGGCAAGCAGCCCTTCTTAATTTCATGATTTCGGCTAAAATCTTTAGGTGTTTTTGCCCACCGTGGCTATCATCCATTGCTATTTTTTCTAATGCATTTCGACGTAAGGCTTCATAAAACGCTCTCTCTTCGGTTGACAATGCCGCAGTTAAGGTAATCTCTGTCTTTTCCGGTAAGTCTTTTAGCACTTCCCCTTTTTTACGACGCAAAATGAAGGGTTGTAATAGCCGACGCAATTGCTCTCTGCGGTCATCATCTTTATCTCTTTCAATAGGAATAGCAAATCGTTGGGTGAAATTATCTAGTGAACCCAATAAGCCTGGATTCGCAAATTGAAATAAATTCCATAATTCTCCTAAATGGTTTTCTACAGGTGTTCCTGTCATAATTATTTTAAAATCAGCTTGTAATTCCATCGCTGCTTCCGAGCGTTTGGTCGCTCTATTCTTGATAGCTTGTGCTTCGTCTAAAATAATAGTGGCAAATTTTTTATCCGTAAAAGTAGCTCGTTCTCTAGTCATCAAATCATAAGTCACAATAATCAAGTCTTTTTTACTTGCCTTTTTTATCGTCTCCTCCCGATTGCCCTCTCCAAATAAAATAGGATTAAGCGTTGGTGCAAATTTCTTGGTTTCTGCCATCCAATTTCGACAAACACTGGCAGGCGCAATCACTAATGCAGGTCCCAACTTGGCTCTATCGGTCAATAAAGCCAAGGCTTGTATCGTTTTCCCTAACCCCATATCATCTGCTAGACAAGCGCCCACGCCCCAAGCGGCACAACGATGTAACCACTGAAAACCTTCTTGCTGATAAGGGCGTAAAGTAGCTTTAAAGTTTTTTGATACTTTGAATTTTTTGTTAAAAGCTTTTTTTAGTTTCTCTTTATTTTCTTCAAATTTAGGGTCTACTTTCAAATGTTTTAGGGCATCAGTAAATCCCTGAATCGCAGGGGCAGCCAATGGATGCAGCTGAATATCGCCATTTTTTTGTGTATTGACTAGTCCATTAATTTCCGCCAACCGTTCTTTAAATTCTTTTGTCAATGCCAAAAACTTTCCCTTTCCTAGTTCTACAAACTGTCCTTTGGTGTTGCTCAATGCCAATAAATCTTGCATGGTCAGTACTTTCTCTTCATCTATTGGCAATGTCCCTTTTAGTTCAAACCAATTATTTTTTTCATTGATTTCCATCCGAAATTGGTCCATTCCGGCTATTTGGGTAATACTGAACTTTTCTCCTTTAGGCCATTCTAAAATAATAGACTTTGCCTCAACCAGTGGAGATAATTCTAATAAAAATTGGAGACAATGTTCTTCATCTTCTAACTCCCACACACCATCTTTTGGTCGCAATACTTGCAAAATTGGTACGGCTACCTTCAGTGCTTTAAGCGCTTGTTTCTCTTTCTTTAAATCTCTATTGGTTGCTGTTTTTACGCCATCTATGAGTGTAATTAATGTTGATTCACCCTGCCCTATTTTAACGTAAGGGGGTAACTCCCCAAAAGGCTTAGCATAAATTTCCACATGAAACCCATCTCCTACAGGTAATAGATGTACACAAGCACGACTATCCGCAGGAACAGTTGGCAAGTTTTCCTCTTCAAAGGCAGACTCCACTTGTATAGAATTGGGCAAACCACTAATAGCTTCTTGCAAAGCTGTCGCTCCTTTTTTAGGAACGTTCAGAGATTTTCCATTAAAAGCTTTCGCTATTTGCGCCATCTTTTCCGTTGCTTCTACTAAAATGTAACGGGTCGGTGATGCTTTGATTATTTGGACACCTGCTTCTTTAATTTGATGAGAAAAGGACAAGCGAAAACTACCATCGTCTTCTTTCCGTGCAATTAATCTGGGTGCCTCTTCTACAAATTGCACAGCTACTTTGGGCGATTTCGTTAAAAACAAATGTGGATGTCCCAATAATTGCTTGGCTATCTTAGCATCTCTAAAACTAATTTCGCTACCATAAGCATAATCTATTGAATCAATAATTCTTTCATCTTGTGGTGTTAAGTAGGCGATTTCTCTTTTTTTCAAACGGTCATATGCAATTACCCTGCCTTTTGTCCAGCCACTTTTATTTAAACTTTGTCCTCTAGCTTGGATGCGCCTTGAGTTAAAATCAATAAACCAAACTAGACGATTCTCTGTTTGGACGGCGTTGGTTTTGTTCGTTCCCAAATTTAATAATGCCTTAATAGCCAATTCCCAATCTTCCACGATTGGTAAGGCATTAATTAATGGGTCGATACCGAGTGTTTTTACTTGCTCAGCTAATAGTGCTTCTCTCGCAGGATTATCAGGTACAAGGGCATTTTGCAAGGCTAACAACTCGGTCGCTAGCCATTTGTACCCATTGTCTCTAGTCAAGTTATACAATACTTTAACTTGTTGGTCTTCCACTTCACTAGCATCTATCCAATAATGGCAAAAGGGTTTAAAGAACGTAACTAATGGTACTTCTTGGGTGACCGTTTTCATTTTTTGTAAAGCCGAAGTTTTTTCATTTTTCAGATACACCCTCACTGCTTGTAACCATTGAAACACGTCCTTAAAATAAGTTCTATCCTTCAAAGCCCAAGTAAGATGACTATCTGCTTTTTTTGCTAAAGCTGCATTCTGTGATTTCAACCGAGCAATGATATGAATGATGCCATCAATATCGGAAAATTGAGCTTTTTTGCTACCATTTGATTTCCTGTATATTTTTAAAGCTTGGTCAAAGGTGGCTAATGCTGCTTCGTTTTTACCTGCCACAAATTGCCGTATGGCGGTCATCGTTCCCAATTCGTATTCAGACAAATAACTGGCAAGCTTCTCTATCTCTTGCCATTCTCCCTGAAGTAGAAACAGATTGGCTAAAATGCTCGCAAAAGTATCTCGCGTCTCTTCTTTAAAGTTCGCTAAATGGTCTACCACATAATAAAAATAACCATCTACTTTCTCTAAATAAAACCATTGTAAAACGAGTTTTTCTTCTAATAGATAGGCTTGTATATCTTGATGGTAACTTTCTAGTTTTTCTAAATTAAAAAGCGGGTCTAACCAATAATCGCATAGTGTTTTTTGCGTGTTCTTTGAATGAGGATTAGCTATTATTTTTTCGTAATTATGTTGGAAACTTTCTCCATCTCCTGCGTATCTCGCAATACGCATATTCCTAAACAAGTCCTCTTCTGGTGCCCTATAACTCCAATGATAATAAGTAGACTGCTCGCTTTTTTTGATATACTTTGCAATTTGCTCAAAATCGCTATCCTGTTTAAAATATTTATAGCATAAAGCATCTGCAAAATCCTTTGCAACCGCATATTTTCCTTCTCTATCCCTTTTTAAATATCCTTTTTTCTGTAGCTGAAGCAAAATTGGTTTTAGGGTTGGAGCATACAAATTTTTTCCACCTATCTTAAATCCACTTTTATTAAAATATTCAATTATTTTAGTTTGCGATAAACCTTCCCAATTGACGGCAAGTATCTTTAAGACTTTCTGGTCTATTGCATCTAGTTTTTCATAAGCTTCTAATCTTTCCGCTGATGGAATTATTTTGATATGGGCTAAATCTTCTTGATAGGAAGATGGAATCGTTGCCTTATCTCGTTCCACTTTCAACGGTGCTTTTTTAGGTAACCGAACAATGTTTTTTCGTAACTCAAACAATACCCCAATGACGTGTCGGCAATATTCTGACCAATCATTTAAACAAGTACAAGCTGTTTCTACTATCTCCTCTCCGTCAAATTCAATATTCACATGATGATTTGTACCAGACCCCATCGCTAGCGCCTCATATTCATCGTCTGACGCTTTGGTGGTGTAGATAACACCCCCATTTTTCCAAAAATCTTTACCATCTTGAACATCTGGTCTATATATCTGCTCAAAGAAATTTTTTAATGTCGTTTTACTCATAAATGTTCCTCTTATTTTTGATGTGCAGTTTAATTCCTAAAGTTATTATTTTTTAATGAAAAAGCGATAACCAACTCCAAAGTCAATCATCGCTTTTATATAAACGTAAATAAAAAACGTTTGACATCAAAAAATCACACCCCTGCCGCTTCCTTAATCACCGCCACCACATCTGGATTCAACAACGTCGAAATATCGCCCAAATTACTAGCATCTCCCGATGCTATCTTCCGCAAGATTCTACGCATGATTTTACCTGACCGTGTCTTCGGTAACCCTGGCACTACTAACATTTTATCTGGCTTCGCAATTGGTCCAATTTCTTTGACGACTACGTCTCGAATCGACTTTTCAAATGCCGCATCACCTACTGTTCCTTCCTGCGCGATGATGTAGGCAAAAATCCCTTGTCCTTTAATATCGTGAGGATAACCAACTACTGCAGATTCTATCACCGCTGGATGTTCGTTAATCGCATTTTCGACTTCGGCAGTTCCCATTCTATGGCCCGATACATTAATTACATCATCTACTCTACCAATAATTCTTAGGCGGCCTTCACTGTCTCTACGACAACCATCTCCTGTGAAATACATATTTTCAAAAGAAGAAAAATAAACCTGTCGGCAGCGTTCATGGTCGCCATAAGTCGTCCGAATCATCGACGGCCACGGGAATCTTACACATAGCAAACCTTCCACATCATTGCCTTCTACCAATTCGCCTTGCGCATCTACCAGAATTGGCTGAATGCCCGGCAATGGATAAGACGCATAGCAGGGCTTCGTATCCGTAATGCCCGGTAATGGCGTAATCATAATACCACCCGTTTCTGTTTGCCACCAAGTATCGACTATCGGCGCATTGCCCTTACCGACCTTTTCATTATACCAATTCCACGCTTCTACATTTATGGGTTCACCGACTGAACCAATGACTTTTAAATCGCTTAAATCATATTTTTCCACATACTCATCTCCTTTTGCCATCAAGGCTCTAATTGCCGTCGGTGCCGTATAAAATTGATTGACTTTATGCTTTTCGCAAATTTGCCAAAATCGTCCCGCATCTGGATAGGTCGGGACCCCTTCAAACATCATCGTCGTCGCCCCTGCCAATAATGGCCCATAAACAATATACGAATGACCCGTAATCCAGCCAATATCCGCTGTACACCAATACACATCTCCTTTTTGGTATTGAAACACATTTTTAAAGGAAAAACAAGTATACACCATATATCCACCGCAAGTATGCACCACCCCTTTTGGTTTGCCCGTTGAGCCAGAAGTATACAAAATAAACAACATGTCTTCTGAACTCATTGCCGCTGGCTTACAATGCTTTTGTCTGCGATAGACCGCATTACTCCACAATACATCACGAGCTGGCTCCCAATTTATCTTACCGCCTGTATTCTTATGAACAATCACCGTTTCTACACTTGTACAACCTTGTAACATCGCTTCATCCACTACTTGCTTAACAGGAATATTCTTTGCGCCCCTAGCATTATAATCGGAACAAATGACCATTTTACAACTCGCATCTTTGATTCTATCTGCTAAAGCCGTCGCCGAAAATCCTGCAAAAACGACAGAATGCACCGCCCCAATCCTCGCACACGCCAATACACCAATCGCCAACTCTGCCACCATCGGCATATAAAAACAAACTCTATCCCCTTTTTTGATGCCATGCGCTCGCAAAGCATTTCCAAAGCGACAAACTTCCTCGTATAATTTTTGATAGGTATATTTTACTGTTTTACCATTAGGGTCATTCGGCTCCCAAAGAATAGCGGTCTGGTCGCCTCTATCTTTTAGGTGTCGGTCTAGACAGTTCTCGGTAATATTCATCTTACCCCCTTCAAACCATTTCACCTCTGGCTTTTTAAAATCCCAACTTAAGACTTTATCCCATTTCTTTTGCCATTGGAAAGTTGCTGCTTGTTCCGCCCAAAATTGCTCTGGGTTGTCTACACTTTCTTGATAAACTTCTTTGTATTGCTTGAGCGACTTGATTTGTAAAGTCATGTATTTTTATTTTAGGTTTTAGTGTTTTTGGAAAATATAGTTTACATTACGTCCGAGAGTCGCCAAAGGTAAGGAAAGATTAGAAAAAGTTTTAT
>CALLVC010000102.1 GCA_938010785.1 uncultured Saprospiraceae bacterium | reverse complement strand
AAATGAATTATTGATAGCGGTATCAGCAGATTCCGACCCTATGGGTTCTTATGATGCCTATAATTTTTCCACACCAGAATTTCCCGATTATCCCAAATATGGTATTTGGAATGATTTGATTACAGTCACCACAAATGAAGGAGGCCCAGGTAGTCAATCCTGTTATTTATTGGATAAAGCAGCTTTGATGGCTGGGGCCAATACGGTAGCGATACAAAGAATAGAATTACCCGGCAACAACAGTACCGAAGCAGGATTTTTTGTCTCAACGCCCGTCGATTGGACAGGAAAAATTGAACCAACTGATGGTCCTTCTTTTATTATATTAAATGATTCTTCTTGGGGAGATAGTGAGGAAGACCAAGTAGAAATTTATACGGTAAATCCCAATTTTAACAATCCTGATAGCACCACTTTTGACCAGACAAGTGTTGTACTTTCTCCTTTCGACGGTTTTCCATGTTCAGCATTAAGTGATTTTGGATTTCACTGTGTTCCACAATTAGGTGGTGGTGGTTTAGATGCCATTCCAGAAGTCATCATGAATCAACCTCACTATCGAAATTTCATCTCTCATGAATCCATGGTATTCAATTTTATCACAGATGTCACAGATGGAGAAAATCTCTCTGGCATTCGATGGGTAGAATTAAGAAAAGTCCCTGGTGGCGAATGGTCGCTTTATCAAGAAGGCACCTTTGCACCAGACGATGGATTAGACCGATTTATGGGAAGTATCTGTATGGACGGAGCAGGCAATATCGGTTTAGCTTACAATGTAACCAGTCCAGATTCTTATGTGGGCGTTCGATTTACGGGTAGAAAAGCTACGGACCCTCTAGGAGAAATGACCATCGACGAATACGTTATTGCAGAAGGCTCAAATACTATATTTTCAGGTGGCAGGTTTGGTGACTATGCACACATGTCCATTGACCCAACCGATGATAAAACTTTTTGGTTTACCACCGAATATGCCAATGGAGATGATGGTGGAGATGTCAACACCAGTATTACTGCCTTCTCTATACAATTAGACACCACAGATATAGGACCTACTGCGCTTATCACGCCTAAAAATAATGCGGACCTTTCTGATGCAGAAGTCATTAGGATTGAAGTGGCTAATTTGGGATTAGATACCCAACAAGTTTTTCAAGTGGGGTATATTTTTGAAAATGAATTACCAATCATAGAATCCGTAAATTTCCTATTGTTTCCCGATAGCACATATGAACATACTTTTACGCCTACTGTAAATATGAGCACACTCGGCGATTATTCTTTTAAAATTTTCACCAGCTTAGCTAATGATGAGGCTATTTTTAACGATACTTTAGTTACGACTATTTCCAACCTTCCAAATACGGATGCAGCTATTTCTGCTATTTTGGGACTAGACAATCTTATTTGTAGTGATACGATTCTAGCCAATATAATTTTAACAAATAAAGGGGCGGATACGCTAAATACGACCACCTTAGAAGTCACCCTAAATAACACCAATTATCAAACGATTAATTGGACAGGAAATCTACCGATGGGGGAAAATGATACGATTCCTCTAACTATAATAGGGCTTTCTGAAGCAGTAAATCAAGTCAGTATCACTAGTTTACAGCCAAATCAAGTAGCTGATGAAGTAGCAGAAAACGATACCTTTACCCGAACATTCAATATTTTATTTGATGGTACCTCTGTCTTCATCAATTTAGACCTAGATGAATTTCCAGAAGAAACTACTTGGGAAGTAACCGACTCTACAGGGAGAATATTATATGCTGGTGGCCCATACAGGTCCAGTGGAGAAGTAATTGAAGAAATATGTTTAAGTGAAAGTAGCTGTTTTACTTTCACCATTTTTGATGCGCTTGAAGATGGTATTTGTTGTGGTTATGGTTTCGGTAGTTATAATGTGACCAATGCAGCAGGAGAAATTTTAATAGCTAGTGATGGAGACTTTGCGGCTAGAGAAGTGTTCGAATTTTGTCCAGTTTTCACCTGTAGGCTTGGAGCGGATATTAGTATTTCTACGGCTAGCAATCCTAATTCAACCGATGGGCTTATCTTCATCACCGCAACAAATGGTAGTGCCCCTATCCAATATAGTATTGATGGTGGCGTCACTTTTCAAGACAATCGTATTTTCAATAACTTAGTTTCTGGCCTATACCAAGTATATATCAAAGATAGCAATGACTGTGTCTATCAAGAAGAGATAATGGTAGACTTTACAACTTCCACAAAAGAATTAGAGCCAACCTATAGAATAACCGTTTTCCCTAACCCTACGGATGGGGTACTAAATTTAGAAGTTTCAGGGGTCAATCATTCTGATGTGTATTTAGATGTAGAAATTTTTAATGCGGTAGGCCAACGAATGCATAATACCAACTTGACTAAATATGGAGATAGTTATATTGGAAAAGTTTCTCTCTATCACTATCCAGCAGGGACTTATCTTATTCGATTGGTAAATGAAGATATTGCAAGAATATTGAGGGTAGTTAGAAAGTAGTGGATTAAATTCAAAATTTCAAATCTTAAATCTAAAAGTTGGTTTTACACTGACTTTTAAATTTAAGATTTGAAATTTTACATTTTAGATTAAAAATTTACTCCACTTTAAACACCTTCTTTGTAACACCCTGATTATCTGCCGTTTCCAACCTTAAAAAGTACATACCATTTTCCAAAGCTAAATCTTTCCATTGATAAGCATGTGTTCCTTCAGAAAGTTTTTCTAGTTCTCGCACCGCTATTTCCTGTCCCAAAGTATTCAACAATCGAAGGGTCAAATAAGGCACTTTTTCCGTAAGGGTAAAATCTACCGTAAAGTTATCCGCAAAAGGATTAGGCGTAATTTCCAAAGAATTTCCTGCAACAAAAGTAGGTTCATCAACAGCCGTTGTACCTGCATCATCCTTAATGATTTCAACAGAAAAATCATCAAAATAGAACCCATCCTCATTGACAAAATCGTCACTATCTAATTGGAAGCGAAAATAAACTTGTTGCCCGAGGTAATCATCAAGGTCTACTTCTTCTAAAATCCAATCGTTCTGAAAACCATTATAAGCTGGCTGATTAGCATCATTGGTAACGGTCAATTTTCCACAAAGAGGGGTGAAATTAGATTGGTCGGTACTCGCCAATAATTGCACATAATCAAAATTAGTTTCTAAAGCCCATTTTGCTTGAAAACGCAAGATTGCTTTGTCTGCACCAGCTAAATCAATTGGAGTATTAATTTGAATAAAAGAAGAACTTCTATCTGGATAATTACCATTAGGACTATCGGTAATACTGTGATTGGCAGAGAAGAAAGTTTGGGTTGTAGTTCCCCAAGATGCGGAGCCCTCCCAATTGGCAAGCGTTTCATCTATCGCATCTACAAAGATGGGTTCAAAGGAGGTATTAAAATATTCTTTGGTAATGGTCTTTTTTCGCTCAATCTGACCGTTATTAACCGTAATTTCAAAATCCAAAAGTCCTTCTAATGGCTCATTAACAACTTCGTAGGCAATCGAAAAATCGGTACTCGCTAAATGGTCTAAGCTAATAACTAATGGCTCATTTTCTAAAATTATATCCTCACTAGTCGCACTAATTGTTACCGTAAAATCCCCTGCTTCTAAACCAATATTTTGAAAACTAAAATCCAAAGTACCTTGTGCCGCCGTCAATCTATCTTCATTCAAATCTTGTACATCTCCATACGCTTTTAATAAACCAGCAGCGGAGATATTTTGCCAAAGGTTTTCTTTGTTTAATTGGTCAATAGCACTCTGCGGCGGCCAAAAACCAAAAGATTGGGGACCTACTTCTGGGGTCATGGAAAAGATTTTGGGTTTAGTCGTTTGTTCTCCATACATCCAATCATCGCTATCTCCATTGACGCTATAGCCGACCGTTTCTAATCCTGTACCTACAAAATAATTATTTTGCTCCGTCATTTTGCGTGTCAGCCCTCGATAGGTCGCATCGTCAGGCGTCAAAGTATTATCAAAGCCCCAAGGAATAATTAATAAATTTGAAAAGGAATGATAATTTAAAGCAATTTTAAATTGATGTTGTACACAAAAATCTCTAATTGCCTGTGTCTCTGGTTCAGAAAAAGGAGCAGGACCTCGATAGACGTCACTAGTCTGAGAAGGAGAAGAACCATCATTATCTATCCCCCATTCAAAGCCATAATTTCTATTTAAATCAACACCTCTTGTTACATTATTTTCATTGACC
>CALLVC010000101.1 GCA_938010785.1 uncultured Saprospiraceae bacterium | reverse complement strand
AATTTCAAGGGTATTGGTTTCGTAGCCAATAAAAGAAATTTCAATTGTCTGCTTTCCAGGTGGCAGTAACAGTTCAAAATGCCCATTATCATCTGTATTGGTGCCTTTGGCAGATTTAGGTAAGAATAGGGTAGCACCCATTAAGGGTAAATTATGTTCATCAAGGATTTGTCCTGATAATTTTCTTGGTGGTGCTTTGAGGGTGATTTTTTTTATTTTTATGGGCTGTCCAGGTTTTTGATTGATTCTGGAACTAAGTAGCCTATTTTTGAATTTGGCTTTTTTGATAATATAGTTTTGCCGACCTATTTTTTTAAATTTTAAATGGACTGTAGGGAGTATTTTCTTTAGAATAGTCTTTGTATCTGCATGATAATCAAAGGGAATCTGGATTTTTATATTGGAGATGGTTTCTGGTTCGTAAAGAAAAGAAACCCCTTTTTGAGCTTTTAGTTTGTTTAAAATTAATGGGAGTGGGATGGATTGTTTAGTTGTATGGACATAATTTTCCTGCCCGCTTAAGAAAGTTGGAAATATTAATAAAAATAGTATGTAAGAATAGGGATATCTCACTATTAGAATTTGGACTAAAGATGCTAAAAAAAAGGAAAATCTAATAAATTTAACTAGGAAAATTAGACGAACGAAGGAAAATAGAAGGTAAGCATAGGAATGGAAAAGGAATTGATGTTCTTATATGGTATGGGTAAAATGAGTTTAGGTAACAGCTATTCAATGTTTTTGATTATCAATTCAGAACCATTCAATTCAAAATCTACATTTAAAAGATAAGAAAGAGATTCAAATAGTACCGCTTGATTATCAATAGCAATATCACCTGAAGCACTTTTCTTTAAAATAGATTCATTTTCGAGATGGATAGTCAGGCCAAAAGTCTCTTCAATTCGCTGAATAATCTCTTTCATAGGCATGGCATCACCCAAAGACCATTTTTGAAATCGCCAAGAGGACCAATAATCTGTCTGGTCAGCCAATAAATCAAATTGATTCGTTGCTGAATTAAATTGAGCAGTTTGTCCAGCGATTAAAGCTTGGTTTTGATACCCTTCTTTAGTTAAATTTACTTTTCCTTCGGTCAAACTTACAATGGAGGTAGCTCGATGAGTATTTACATTAAAAGCAGTTCCAACAACTTGGACTTCAATATCTTTTGTTGCTACAATAAATTGTTTGCCGAAAGTTTGCTTAGCCACGTTAAAATAAGCCTCTCCTTCTAAAGTGATTTTTCTTTCATTTGTATCCACAAAGTTGTCAAAAAAAGATAGATGGGAATTACCAGCTAAAGTTATTTCAGTTCCATCAGGAAGGGTGATGGTTTTATATTCTCCTAATTTCGTTTGATATTCAATTAACTCAGCTTGGTTTAAAAAATTATAAACACCAAAAGAAGCAACTGTCAAAATTGCTAAAGAAGCAGCGATTTTTAGCCAATTTCTACGAGGTTGGATTTTAGCGGTCTTCACCGAATTTGGTTGATCTAATTGATTAACCAATTTATTCCAACTAGCTTTTGTTCTAGCTTTATCAGTGGACTGTTTTTTTAATGGAATTCCTTTTTCCATCAGAGAAATATCTGAAATCAATTGCTCATTTTCAGCACTTTCTTTTTTCCATTTTTCCCAATGTGCATTATCCGCCTTTTGCTCTTTTCTGAGCCAACTCATAAAAGAGTTATTTCTTAATAAATCCGCTATTTTATTTTTCTTATCCATTATCCAATTACTAAGATACTTTTGTGTCGGGTAGATACTCTGTTTTTGTTAGGAACTTGCAAAATTAATACTTTAAATGTTTCAAAACGTCTGCTTTGCGTAGTTTTATCATGGCTTTATGAATATGATTGACCACAGATTGATAATTTATATCTAATACTTCTGCCAATTCCTCATAATCAAGATTATTATAAAACTTTAAGTAAATAATTTCTCTTTGACGGGGTGATAAAGTGGACATGCCTGCTGCTATTACTTTTTTGGTCAACTCACTATTGTCTTTTATTTTCAATTCTTCTGGAAGAATAGTCAGCTCAAAAGAACTAGCAGCATCTAAAGCTGTAAATCGATTTTGTTTATTAATTAACTTCAAACATTGATTCCTTACGGAACGGATTAGGTAAAATTTAGGTGCATGGACAGTAGGTAATTGTTTACGATAGTTCCATAAATCCATAAAAACATCTTGCACAGCATCTTCTGCAAGGTCAACTTGTTTGGTTAATTTAAGCGCGTAATGATAAAGGTCGGCGTGAAAAAGCGCATATATTTGTTCCAAGGCAGTAAGATCCCCTTGAAGCATGGCTTCCCATAATTTGAGTTGTTTATCTTTTTGAGTCATATAGAATCCCTTACCTTTCGAACAAAGGTAGTAAACTGCTGATAAATATAGATTTTTTGCCGTTTATTTTTCCCTTCTTACAATATTGAAGTACTAGAAAGAGGCAGCGATTTCAATAAAAAAATAAAATAATTTAAAAATCTGTATTCACTTAGTTTTTTTGAACGAAACACATAGTAATTTTCGACCAATTATAGATTCAACCAATAAGTAACTTTTGCGACCAGCGCTCGATTTCTAACCCCAAATTGGTCAAAAGGATTGGTCAAATAATTATCCGTATAAACGATAAAGAAATCAGAAACAGGCTTGAAACGCCATTGGAAACGAGCATTAATATTCAAATTGTCAAACTGATTATTGTACTGGATAAAGGTGGTGAAAAATAGTTTTTTCGAGAAAGTTAGGTCAATTTTTGGTCCAACCAACCAAAGATTGGCTCGTTCGAAAGGTTCATCTAATTTGATGTGATTGTAGTTATAATCTAAAGCAATAGAGCCAAAAGGAGGGAATTTGTAAGTGAAACTGCCACGCATTCCTGACCTAAATCCATTATAAAATTGACCAATAGTTGGTCTGACTTCCCATTCAAATAAGTTGAATTGAGGGGAGCTATATCTTATGCCAAAGGTGGTAAATTTATAAATATCTCCAGCAGGCAAAAATATATCATCCTCCTGAATACGCGTAGGGTCAAAGTCGTTCAATAATAAGACCCGATTGTAATCCACGTTTAGGGTTAGATTAGCAGTACTAGCAAATTGTATTCGCCAAAATGTTTCTAATCCAGCATCTGCTAAACCAAAATCTGGTTGTATTAAATTATCATCTTTTCCTGCTTTGAAAATCCATCGGGCATCAAACCCTACATTCATCTCTGAGATGGGACTATTTTTAGGATAGAAGTTTAATGCAGCTTCTGGACTAACGAGAAGAATGTCTTTTCGAGGAACAAATCCGACTTCTGCATCATAGCCCGCACCGACATAGAGATGCGCCCATTCCATTCGGTATTTGCGACGATTATAAACGAGTTGTGTGAAATGGCTGAATTTATCTTCTTCATCAGAAGGGGTGAAGGCTTGGAAGTAATTGGTTTTACCTATCCAGCGATTGTCATTTGAAGCTAAACGATATTCGACCCCAGCGACTCTATTGAATTTGTTGAAAGAGCTACTAAAATCCTCCGCATTAACGGCTTGTTTGTTAACACCCATGAAAGCTATATTCGAGCGTTTTCCAACTCTTTGTTCTACTGCCGCCACGGTATAATTAAAGCTTGGCAAATCATTATCTACTTGCTTAGCCGTTTGCATATTTAATAAACCAACTCTCAGTTTATCGTTCAATTTTCCACTAAGTCTAGCCCCATAAAGGATAGTATTCTGAATATTTTGCCCAGTAGCCGTATCAATAGCCACCCCGATTCTACGAGAGAAAAAAGGATTTGCCCGACTAGGACCAAAACTACCAAACAAATCTGCATTTTCTAAGAAAAACTGTCTTCGTTCGGGAAAGAAGATTTCAAAACGGTCCAAATTGGTTACCTGCCTATCCACTTCGACCTGTGAAAAATCAGGATTGACAGTCAAGTCAAGGTTCAATCCAGAGGTAACCGCAATCTTTGCATCTCCACCAATGGCAAAATCGGTAGCTGCATTATTTTCAGTTTCATCTTCAAAATCTCTAATCACAGACCCTGCTACGTAGGGTATCACAGAGATATTAGTCCCCGGTTTTTTCAAAGGCTCATCCCAAACCATTTCTCCCATGTAAGTCAAATCCATCAAAATATTATTTCTAGGAATATTGACCCAACTAGTTATTTCATTGATTTGGGTATCATTTCGATAAGAGTTAAATCGCCAACGCGTACTACCTTCCGTATATCGAATGGTTTTAAAAGGAATTGCAAATTCAGCTATCCAATAATTTTCATAAATTTTAGCTTCGCCATCCCATTTATTGTCCCAAGAACTGGCAAAAGCACTTCTATCTCGACCACCACTAGAAATCAAGGCTTCTCTACGAACTCCTTTAGGATTCATGCCAAAAAGGAAGGCATTTGTTTGGTCATTATAAGTGTCGAAAAGGATACTGATATTATCACTATTTCTAAAGCTATAGTCTCTTTTTAAGGTAGGCGTCAGAAAGTTGTTGGCAGAGCTATAGCACTTGGTTGCGACATAGATGTAATTGTCATCATAGGTCATATAAATTTCTGTTTCCCCACCTGCTTTAGAGCTATCCGTAGGGAAAAATTGCCAAAAATCAGTAATTCCGTCAGCAGCAAACCAAGCCGCCTCATTTAACTGACCATCCAAAACAATTTGCTCATTTGTTTTCTGTAAATGAATATTTGGATAAATGTTTTGACCTATCTTTGTAACGTCTTGTGCCTGAAGGACAAGCGTAAAAAAAATAAATAAAGGGAGTAGTAGCTGCTTCATATTAGCCGCAAAATAATAAATTATACAATGATTGTAATTATTTGATGACCAATTCTTTAAATACTTTTCTTTCTGTACATTAAAAGGTCAAAAAACAGTCAATTGAAACGATATTAGAAAGTATATGTTTAATCCTTCCACAATTAATTTACATGAATTGCAAAAATCTCTTTTCGCAGCAGCCTATAAAATGATAGGAGAAGTTGCGCCAAGCGAAGATATTATTCCCCTTGCCCTTGTTTTATGGTCCCTATTACTTCTTAGGTGTATTTGCTTTTTTTACCCACATTGCCTGTATTCACAGAAAAAGAGTAACCGAATTAGGTTGGAAGGTACCCGCAGATACTCATGCAAAGATCATCATGGTTATGGGGGCAATTATTGGTTTATTGATATTAGCAGGTTTTACTGGCTTTTTTCAAGGATTGACGATACCAGACGAATATAGAAACCTACTAGGATAGAGAAAGTAGAATTAGTTTTTATCTTTACACGAGCGATGATTTGTAGTAGAATATTTTATTCGATATCATATAGAGCTTCCAGAACTCTAAGTTCTGGAAGCTCTTCTCTTACGAAATTTTTTCGAATAATCTCTAGTCTACTATAAATACAAAATCCATGTCCCTTCACTAATCCGTGGTAGCAACAAATACCATGAATTAGTGAAGGGAGACGGATATCCCTAACGAAAAATCATTCACAACCTACGAAAGATAAAAATGCAACTAAAATCCATCCTACTACTGCTATGCTGCATCAGCACTATACAGCTAACGGCAAAAGTCACCCACCTTGATATTCAAAGCAAAAGTCTCTACCAAAACGGTAAAAAGTTTGGTAAAATAGGCACGTATGAAGTGCTAAAAGGGAAAGTTTATTTTGAGGTAGACCCATTAGCGGCCATCAATCAAGCGGTTGTAGATATACAATTAGCTAAAAGAGAGGAGCATGGAATGATTGCTTTTTCCTCCGACATAACTTTATTAGTCCCTTCCGATAGAAGCAAAATAAATGGCAGTTTAATCTATGAATTCAATAATCGAGGAGGTATGTTATTGCCTTATGTGGATGCGGAAACGGATGCGATTTTTTCAAGGGGATTTGTGGTGGTTTCTACAGGTTGGATAGGGGAGTTGTTGCCCGTTAATAATAAGCTACGGCTTTGTGTACCAATTGCTTACAAAGCGGAAAAAGAAATTGTTGGGAAAATAAGAACCGAAATTATTGGTCAAAAAGGTAAACAACGATTAAATGTAAACGGGGGTGGTCATGGAGCTTATGAACCAACAGGTAGAGGATATAAAACGGCAACTTTGACCAAACGCATGAGAGAAAGCGACCCTAGACAAGTGATTGCCACGGATAAATTTTTTATAGAAAGTAATTGGGACGATTACGCTTGTGAAAGAGATGGATTGCCAAAAGTGGAACTAATATTAGCAGACAGTTTTGCGGCCAATTACATTTATGAACTTATTTATGAAGCTAAAAATCCCATCGTTCAAGGTTTGGGGTTTGCTGGGGTAAGAGACGTAATTTCTTTTTTACGCTATGAAAAAGTAGAACGGAATCCGCTGATTGATTTTAATAATAATTTATTCATCGACCGAACGATTAGTTTTGGTATTTCTCAAAGTGGTCGGGCTATCAGAATGTTTATTTACGAAGGATTTAATGAAGATGAGCAAGGTCGGCAAGTTTTTGATGGAGCTGTGCCGATGGTTGCAGGCGCAGGCATGGGCTTTTTTAACCATCGTTTTGCCTCACCCACTAGATTTAGCACGCAGCGAGAAAGTCATTTGTTTCCAGCCGATGTATTTCCATTTACTTATGGAGAAATGACCGATGAAATGACGGGCAAAACAGATGGTCTTTTGCGACAAGCAACCGCAAAAAATGTAGTGCCAAAAATCATGCATATCCAGTCTTCGGCAGAATATTGGCATCGTTGTGCGGCATTGATGCACATTGACCCCATGACTCAAAAAGATGTGGTCATTCCTGAGAACGTTAGAGTCTATTCTATTGTTGGACAACATGGGGCTGGAAATGGTATTCCAAAAGATAAAAAAGCAGGAACTTTAGCAGTCAATCATACCAACTATTCCCCTTTTATCAGGTCTTTAATAATTGCCTTAGATGATTGGATTAGCCAAGATAAATTGCCACCGCCA
>CALLVC010000100.1 GCA_938010785.1 uncultured Saprospiraceae bacterium | reverse complement strand
AAAACCACCATTATCCGTCGCTAATAGATGTAGGTGCTGCTGCATAGCCGCAAAAGATAATTTGTAGGCAGTTCCTTGTAGCCTTTTAGTTCGAATGGATAATCGAGGTTGTAAGGAAACATAAGTTTTTGATTCCACTTGATAACCTGCCAGATGTACTCCTCCTCTCATAGATAGTTGAGGGCTAATTATCCACTCGTCTTCTACAAAAAGTCCTGCCTCTAATGCTTTTAAAGGAGGTGTCAAAAAGGTCGAATCAATATCATTTTGAGGAAAATCACTATCCATAAATTCTACCTGATAATCTCCAGCAAAAAATTGGTGTTGCGTTAGTTGTAGTCCGTAATTTAGCTGATGTTGGTCTGATAGCTGATAATTCATTTTCCACTTCAAACCTAAATCTTCAATTCCGCCACGATATTCAAAATAATTCCGAGTTGAAGACCTTGAGCTTTCTCTAAGATTTAGGCGTTCCTGTCCGTAATTATATTGGCTAGAATAAAGTAATAATTGACTATTTAATTGGCTATTCCAAGTTCGATTCCAAGCGATAGAAGCCGTAAAATTCTCCCACGAAGTTCCTAAATCTTGAGTATTAACATTTATATTGTCTGTGCTTGATACTTCTTCTTGAGCATAATCATCCCTTCCTTGAAAAGCTCGAAGGATTAATTCATCTTTTGGAGTCAATTGGTGAAAAACAGTAGCATTATAATCAGTAAAAACATAATCAGCAGTCGTATTACTAGAAAATGAATTTCTTTGATAATTTTGGGTCAATAAATCCTGCTGCCAAACATCAATTAAGGAGCGCCGAGCGGTTAGAAATATGCTTATTTTATCCTTGATAATAGGTCCTTGTAACATCAATTTTCCACTTACTAAGCCAACGGATGCAGCCGCATCCCATTTCTCTAAATTTCCTTTTATTGTATTAATATCCACAATGGAAGACAAACGACCCGCATATTGTGCAGGAAAGCCACCCATAATTAGCGAAACATCTTTCACGGCATCACCATTAAAGGCAGAAAAGAAGCCAAATAGATGGGAAGGATTATAGATGGGTATACCATCTAGCAAAATCAAATTCTGGTCGGGTGAGCCACCTCTAACGTGTAAACCACTTTGTCCTTCTCCCCCACTTTGTACCCCCGGTAATAGTTGTAATACTTTTAAGACATCTTCTTCTCCAAAAAAAGTAGGTACTTGATTGATTTGTTTAGCGGATAATTGAATGGTACTTAGTTCGGTAACATCTTCTGGCCGTGGAGTCTCCGATGCCACTACTTCGACTGTTTGCAATTTTACACTAGCTTGTAAATACACTTGAATAGTTGTGTCTCTAGTCAATGATAAGGATAAACGCAAAGATTCATAGCCTACATAGGAGCACTCAATAGTCTCCTCCGCTCCATTTAGGGTTAAATTAAAATGCCCCGCTTCATCTGACACCCCTCCTTCTTGGCTAGTTATCGCTAAAACAGTTGCATTTGAAAGGGGTGCTTTTGTTTCTGCATCCTTAATTATACCTGATACTTTTATGGTCTGAGCGAAATGAGAGGAGCTTGCTATGAATAAAAGTAGCGGTGTTAAGAAGATATATTTATATTTCATTCTTTACTTTTGAGAGGCTGCCTCATAAATAAAGTCTGAAAATTAAAAACCGAATAAAATGTGAATTTCCTCCCCCTAGCCCCCTCCAAAGGGGGAATCCCGATAGCTATCGGGACTGTGCAAAAAGAGAAATCAGTACTTTATTTGGTGCTATTTTTCAACAAAGGACTTATGAGACAACCTCAATTTGATTTATCGGTTATTGACAATAAACTTTCTTGGTTTAAGTATTGCATTTCCCACAAATTGAGCAAAATACATACCAGCAGGAAGAGAGCTAGTTTCAACTGTAGTGTCAAAGCTATTCTCCACTGTAACCTGTTCTGCCGCAAAATTTTAATAATGATTTACCTCCTTCCGATAAAGCGTAAGTATAAAACTTGCGTGTTTATAATCATATACTGGTTTTTAATTTAACAAATAACAAAAAAGGAGATAGGATTGGATTTTAATCTAAGTAGAGATTCTTTCCTATCTTGATTTAAACTTAAATATAATATATGATATAAACAAATGACAATCATTAGAATTAAAAACTTTAACACACTACATACGTTATCTAAAAAATCAGCCTTTTTTCGTATTTGGATACTAGTTTTTTAAAAAATCCCTACCTTAACCATATGGAGCAAATCTATCAA
Organism: uncultured Saprospiraceae bacterium; assembly: GCA_938010785.1. Taxonomy (GTDB): domain Bacteria; phylum Bacteroidota; class Bacteroidia; order Chitinophagales; family Saprospiraceae; genus JAFMDF01. The sequence continues at coordinate 33,344 of CALLVC010000100.1, read as the reverse complement.
AAAATGTGGTCGGATAATCTGCCAAAAATCAAGCAGGGAACTATTCATATTGACCAGAATATAACTAACCCTTTCGATAATAGAAAAGGCATCACCTTACTCATTCGTTTTGAACCATCCGTCCGTTTAGCAATGACATCCTTTTTAGAAAAAACAAAGCTTATTGCTCCTAATCAATATAGCTATCCAAATTCAGATTTACATATAACGGCGCTCTCTATTTTCTCTTGTCAAGCAAATTTCAAGCTGCATCAAATCCATTTAGCTGATTATAAAAATCTTATTTCCAAAGCCTTACACACTCAAAAAGCATTCGACATCAACTTCAAGGGCATTACACTTTCTCCGACAGGTATCGTTGCCAAAGGGTATGATGATAGTGGTATCTTAAATGAAATCAGAAATAATCTTCGTGCGGTATTTAAGGCATCTGCTTTAGATAATACGATTGACCAACGGTATGTGCTGAAAGCAGCACATTGTACTTTATTACGTTTTAAAGCACCTTTGCAAGCAACCACTAAATTTGTCGATTTTGTGGAACAACATCAAGATTTTTCTTTTGGCACGACTAGGGTTAAACAAATAGATTTCGTGTATAATGACTGGTATATGAAAGCTAAAAATGTGGAGTTATTGGCGAGTTATTCACTAGAAGATAGTTAAGGTTGGGACTCATTAGTTTGTTTAATTAATCCAAGTTGCGGAGAAGTAAAAACTGGTAGTACAGGACCCGCCCGACTGCGCAGCGGGCAGGTTTATCCTGTCCCGTTACAAGGTCTTTAGACCTTGATTTTACTAAAAATATTATTTGACTAAAATATATTAGATAACACCGACCTAAAGGTCGCTGAACAGGACAGGCTAAAGCGCTGTGCTACCAGTTTTCCGCAACTTAGATTAATTAGCGCCTTTTAGGCTTTTGTCAAAGTCTAAAGACTTTGGAACGGGACAGCATACTCCCGATAGCTATCGGGAGTACTACCAGAAGTGCTACCGAATAAAAGCGGCATCATTAATCAACATCCAATTACCGTTTACATCTAAATAATCTCCTTTTGGAAAGACCTTTTTAAAAATTTCAAAAAATGCAGCGGCCTGCTTTTTATCTTTTTTATTTGAGGCCAATTTATTAAATAGAAGGATACCATTGGGGTTAAGTAAACTAGCTAGTTGTTCTAGATAATCCGTACTTTCAAAGTTTTCTGGTACGATGTCATCTAAAAAAACATCCATACAGATTAAATCAAATTTATCGTGACAATAATGCACAAAAGCAAAAGCATCCGCCGGCATCATGGTAATAGAAGAAGTTAATTCAGGTAAGGTATATTTATTGGCTAAGTATAAAACATTCTCATCTATCTCAACGGCGGTATAATGATAGTCCTTCCCAAACTTCTTTTCTAACATATAAGGAATGCTGCCCAATCCAAAACCTAATATTAAAACGTCTTGAATGCTTTCAGTTAACTTAATCTGCTGAAAAGTAAGCGTAAAATTATCGTATAAATCGGCAAAAGAATAGATGGCATTAGCCGTAGAGAGCTGATATCGCCCCCGACTAAGACTTACATATAAATGGGGATTTATTTCGCTAGGCGCGCTTTCAATGTGAAATTCAAAGAGGTAGCTCAAGTATTTTTTCCAAGTAGGAATCGTCAAGATGGTGAAGGTTATTAGATGTTAGGTATTCGAAAAAGAAACAGTAGATGTCTCTGTACTCTCTTTTTGTTGCTCCTCCCACGTTCTATACTTTGCTGTCAGCTCAAAGATAGTTGTAATAATATTTTTTTCAACAGCATCAAAAGGTTTATTTCTTCTTTTATAGACTTTAGTTCCTACTTGTAATGCTTTGTCTAATTGGTAGGAAGTAGAATCTACTACCCCACCCCATGAAAAAGATGGAATAAATTTAGCAGGAAATCCAGCACCAAACACATTAGCAAACACGCCTATGACCGTACCTGTATTAAGCATGGTATTGATACCACACTTGGTATGGTCACCCATAACCAATCCACAAAATTGTTCTCCTGAATTAGTATAAGTCTCTTCAATATAATTCCAAACTTTCACTTGAGAATAATTATTCTTCATATTGGAGTTATTGGTATTTGCGCCCAAATTACACCATTCTCCAATCACAGAATTGCCTAAATAACCGTCATGTGCTTTATTGGAATAGCCGAGGACGACTGAATTTTTAATCTCTCCGCCAAATTTAGAATAAGGACCGATAGTCGTTGGGCCATATACTTTTGCGCCCATTTTAAGCGTAGCAGCAGTCCCTAAAGCAAAGCCTCCTCTAATCAGGCAGCCTTCCATTATTTCAGCATCTTTACCAATATAAATCGGTCCATCCGTAGCATTTAAAATACTACATTCTACTTTGGCCCCTGGTTCTAAAAAAATCTGGTGTTTATTAATTACCGTATTAGTGGAACTAATCGGAGCAGATTGTCGATTTTTAGTCAAGGCAACAAAATCTAGTTGCAAGGCGGTCTTATTGTAGCGAAATAAATCCCAAGTGTGTCGTATTTTCAAAAATGGGGTTCCTTCGATATCGATACCTTCTAAAGCATCAATTGCTTCATTATTCATTAGGTGAACAATTTGCGACTTGGTTACCTTAGCGGCAATAAAATCTTCACCGTCCATCAAGGCTTCGTTCAAATCCAATTGATTGACCAATCTTGCTAATTCAGGAGTAGGAATAACACTACCATCTATTACAAAATTTTCGGCCTCAATATTAGTAGGAAATTTTTCCGCTAGATAATCTTGAGTCAGATAAGAAGCTTTTCCATTCAAACTCTTTTCCCACTTTTCTTTAATGGTCAAAATACCAACTCTCAATTCACAAACAGGTCTTGTAAAAGTTAAGGGCAGTAATTGATCTCTAGCTTCGTTATCAAATAAAATTATGTTCTTCATCAAGGAATTGTATAAATGCTAAATAATTGAATTTTTTTCGCTATAATAAATACGAAAAAAAAGGAGAATTAGTTTACACTATAAACAGAAAAACGCCTCAGCTTATTCAACTGAGGCGTTTTTCTAAAAAACACGTGGTTTATAGTTTACTTCTTAGCAAACTTAGCAAATTTCTTATTAAACTTATCAATTCTACCGGCAGTATCGACGAACATCATCTTACCAGTAAAGAATGGATGAGAAGCAGCAGAAATTTCTAGCTTCACTAATGGATATTCATTACCATCTTCCCAAGTAATGGTATCTTTAGTATTAGCACAAGATTTTGCTAAAAATGCGTAATCAGCAGAAAAGTCTTTGAACACAACGGTTCTATATTCTTTAGGATGGATATCTTTTTTCATGACTATTGATTTATTTATTAGTATTTTTTCAAAAGCGAGTGCAAAGATAATAGTTTTATTTTAAGGATTCAAGGTTTTTTAAGACCAATATTCAGTCGAAAAGCTAAAAATGCTTCATTCTCCAAAATAACAGCTAATAAGTCATTTGAGTTTAAATGAATTGTTATTGCCATTACGATGTAAGCTCCTCCTTTCAATCTTTATTCCTAATTTTTAATAAGTGCTGTACGAAGTTTTCTTTTTGACGCTGAAGGACGCTATTTGAAGTTATGATTTATTATGTTTTCTTACGAAAAGTGATGTTTAAACTATGATTTGGCTGAAAAAGCAGAGCAAAACATAAAAAAAGTCATAATAGTCAGCGTCCCTCAGCGTCAAAAAATAGGTATTTTCAAAACTTCATACACGCCTTATTTTTAATGCAAAAATTTGACAAGTTTATCCTGAAAATAAAAGTAGTTGACACTATCTCTTCTTTTAGGTTAGTATGTTCAAATGTAAAGGAGCAAATTTGTATTCCTATTGCTAGCTCCAACGGAGCGAAATATAATAACTTAGGGCGCAAGCCCTAAGATTGATAAACTAACTTATTAGGACTATGAGCGCTGAAAGTGCGACATAAACAGACTGATTCTTATTATGTCGCCCACTTCGGGGCTTTAGGTAGTGCTTTTATTAATGCCCCTAGGGCTTGCGCCCTAGGTTAGAAAATGTCGTCCCGTTGGGACTATGTAAATGTCAACTACTTTGATAAACATGTCGAATTTTTTTAAAATTAAATTGTTATTTGTGCTTTGCTTGATGTGAAAAATAATACTTGAATCAACCATTATCCTTGACTTGAATTAAATACTTATTTTTGCATTTTGTATTCATTCTGATTTTTTCACCAAATCCTTCATCCATTGAGTAAATTATTGCTGATTCGCCATGCCCAAGCTTCTTTCCTTTCTACGGACTACGACAACCTTTCCGACCATGGTCATCAACAATCTATAGTTTTAGGCGAATATTTTGTGAAAAAAGGATTAAAAATAGACAAAGCCTATGTTGGTCCTTTAAAACGACAAATCCAAACTTATGAGAGAGTCAAAGAAGTTTATGAAAAAAATGGCTTGTTTTTTCCAGAAGCTACCCAATTTGATGAATTGAAGGAATACGAAGGAATGGATATTATGGGCACCGTTCAAGCTGATTTGGCGAAACACCACCCGATGTTTAAGAAATGGTATGCAGAAATGCAAGCTAATCCCAACCATAAGACTAAAATGAAAATGGTTGTCACTTTCCTAAATTTATGGGCCACTAATACGCTTGGATTTGATTTGCCTCCTGGTTCACAAACTTTTGCAGGATTTAGAGCCATTGCTGAAAAAGGATTAGAAAAAATCATGAATGGCAACGAAAAAGGAAAAATAATCGCTGCTTTTTCATCAGGTGGTTGTATTGCTGCCATGTTGGGCAAAATCATTGGCGTAGAGAACCCCGAAAAAACGATGGGTTTTAACTTAGTGATGCGAAATACCGCAATTAATGAAGTGCTTTTTTCAGGAAGTCGTCAGAGTTTAATGACTTTTAATAGTTTGCCTCATTTGAGTGAGGAGATGATTACGACTATGTGATTTTAGGACTTTTGAAAATACTTTTTAACAAAACGAAGTTTTTCCAAGAATAAAAATTGACATCCGCGTTCCTTTACTTATCAGTGGTAAAATATTTCTAACACAGATTAGTAAAGGAACACGGATATTTGCCATAATCAGCGTCATAAATCTGTCCATCTAACAAAAGCCTCCATCGCCTCATATTCTGCTAACCCTAAATTGTTATAAGTTTTAGCAGTTGCCATATTTCTATCTTCCGCCCGTTGCCAAAACTCTCTAGCATCTGAACCAGGGAAAGGCGCACTGTCTTTTTGGGATTGGTGCATAAAGATAGCTCTTCGTTTTTTCAATAATTCTTGAGGACTTAAAGGAACGGCCATTTCAATCTCATGAATGCCCCATTCGTGCCATGCGCCTCGATACATCCAAAGCCAACAATCCTTCATCCATTTTTCCTTTTTTAGATTTCTGAAAGCCTGAAAAATAGCATCCAAACAAACTCGGTGCGTACCATGTGGGTCTGCTAAATCACCTGCTGCAAACACTTGATGAGGTCGAACTTCTCTTAATAAGTCTTCTACAATTTTAATATCTTTATCGCCCAGTGGTTTTTTTCTTGCTCTCCCAGTTTCGTAGAAAGGCATGTCTAAAAAATGTATTTGTTTATCTCCTAAACCACAAAATCTAGCCCCTGCTCTTGCTTCTCCTCTTCGGATTAAGCCTTTTACCATACGCACTTCGGGCGAGTCAGATTGTCCTGCTTTTTTATTTCTAAGGAATCGCTCTACCTTATTTAGATTTTTACTTAGTTTTTCTTGTTCTAAACTTTTGTGTTGACCAAATTCCTTGAAGAATTCTAAATAGCGGAGTGCATCATGGTCATGTACCGCAATATTCCCAGAGGTTTGGTACGCCACATGTACTTCATGACCGTGTTCGACTAATCTTAGGAAAGTTCCTCCCATCGATATCACATCATCGTCTGGGTGTGGACTGAAGATAATTACTCGTTTTTTAGCTGGTATGGCTCTTTCTGGTCGAGTAGAATCATCTGAATTCGGTTTACCTCCAGGCCAACCTGTAATAGTATGTTGAAGTCGATTAAAAATTTCAATATTTAGCTTATAAGCAGATTGATATTCTACGACCAAATCACTCAAACCATTTTCATTGTAATCTTCATCTGTTAGCTTTAATATTGGTTTGTTGGTATTGATGGATAACCAAGTAACTGCTTTGGTAATCAAATCTTTATTCCAATTGCATAAACCAACCAACCAAGGAGTTTTTACTCGTGTTAATTCCCCTGCTGCTTCGGTATCTAAAATAGTGGAAATATTTGGATGTTTTTGAAGAAAAGTCGCAGGAATATTTTCACTAATTGGTCCTTCGACTGCTTTTTGTACAATGGGTGCTTTATGTGCACCCCATGCCATTAAATATACCTTTCTAGCTTTGGCAATAGAGGCAATTCCCATGGTGATGGCCCGATAGGGTACATTTTCTTCTAGTACAAAATCTTTAATGGCATCTTGTCTCGTTAAAGCATCCAATTTAACTAATCTAGTAAGAGCGTTTTCCCAAGAACCTGGCTCGTTAAATCCTATGTGCCCAGTTCGGCCAATTCCTAAAAGTTGAATGTCAATTCCACCGTAGGCGTCAATCTTTTTTTCATAATTTTCACAATATGCTCCGATTTCATCCATGGGAACTGTCCCATCTGGGATGTGGATATTTTCTGGCTTAATATCTACATGGTCAAATAGATATTCATGCATAAAATGCCAATAACTTTGCTCTGCATCAGGCAACATCGGATAATATTCATCTAAGTTAAAAGATATAACATTTTGAAAGCTAAGCCCCTCTTCTTTGTGTTGTCTGACTAGTTCATCATATACACGGATTGGGGTTGAACCAGTCGCTAAGCCTAAAACAATTGGCTCCCCTTCTTGTTGCTTTTGCCTAATGGCTAAGGCAATTGACCTTGCAACGTGAATCGATGCCTCATTTGCATTTTTCCAGATTCGAGTTGGTAATTTCTCGAAGGATTTGAATTGATATTTTAAGACCTTACTTTTTGAGTTATTTACGGTTATTGGCATATTTATTTTTTATTAAATACAAGTGTACTCGCTCCTAAGAGGGCCGCTTCGTTGGCACCTAAAGCAGAAGGCAAAACTTGAATAGTGTCTATATAATTGGGTAATAAATTTTCAAAAAGAGCATTAATTGTAGGGGTAAATAAAATTTCTCCGACCGTTGCCAGACCACCTGCTAAAATGATAGCTTCTGGTTCGAAAAGATGCACATAATTGGCTAAATTTTCACCTAATATTTTTCCACCGATTTCAAAAGATTTTAAAGAGGGGATATCTCCTTCTTCGGCAGCTTTAGCAATTTTTTGGGTAGTTATTTCGCTTAAAGGTAAGTTTTCTAATTTACTTTTTACTTGACTATCTGCTAATTCTGCTAAAAAATTACGTTTTATGCCAGTGGCAGAAATATAAGTTTCTAAGCAGCCTTTTCTCCCGCAACCACATTGGCGGCCATTCTTGACGGCAGTGATATGCCCCATTTCTCCTGACAAGCCACTATAACCGGTCATTACTTTACCATCGACAATGATTCCCGCTCCTAAACCCGTACCTAAAGTGACCACCAGAAAATTTTTTAATCCTTGTGCATTTCCAAATTCCCCTTCACCAAGTGCAGCTGCATTCGCATCATTACATAGGAATACTGGTTTTTTATACTTTATTCCTAAGATATCAACGATTGGAACTTCTCCCTTTAATGGAAGATTAGAAGCACCTTTTATAATGCCTTCTTTAGGTACACAACTTGGAGCATCTATCCCAATGCCAATTATTTGATGAAATATTTCTGGTGAAACCAATTCATTAATTCCTGAAAAGAGATTATCAAAAAAAGCGTTTTTAGAATTACCCTCCCAGGTTGAAATAGCAGTTTTTCTTAAGATTTGTCCTTCCTCGTTTACCAAGGCAATCTTAGTGTTAGTACCTCCAATATCTATACTGATAGCTATATTCAAAAATGAAATTTTTCAAAATTAGAAAATAGTAGTTTGAGTTATTCTATGATTCCTTAAGCTAATTCCGTGCCCGTACACAAATATACATTTTTTCTTTTTTTATTAAAATTTTTTTCACTAATTTTAGCATAGGTTTTAATTAGGAATACTTTAGATATACTCTTAAGAGGCAATTACCTTATTCCTTTTTTCAACAGTAATTAATATTGTATTGACACCATATAAGTAGGTGGACAGAAATAACATACACATTTTATGACGGGCTCTTTTACCATTAAACGTCGTTAAAAAATATTTCAATAGCGAAGGCTATTCAAGCATCCCATCCGCGTTGCGGTTCAGAAGTTTACACTTCTTCATGCCTAGTTTACTGAAAAAATAGCATCGGTCAAAAAGGGAGATTATTTCTGTCCACCTACTTACAATTCCTATCTTATGAATAGTCTACAATTTCATAAATGCACTTTAGAAGAATTGGAGCTCCTTCAAGAGCTTAGCTTAAATACTTTTGTAGAAGCTTTTGGAGCGCAAAATGAGCAAGAAGATATGGAAGCCTATTGTAATGTTGCTTTTAGTATGGCAAAATTGAAGGAAGAATTAATGGATGAAGATTCTATTTTTTATTTTGTTAAATCAAGAGAAATAATTGTCGGCTATTTTAAAATAAACATTGAATCTGCTCAAAACGAACCAATCGAAGGAGGATTTGAGATAGAGCGCATTTATCTTTTAACGCCATATCAAGGTATCGGAATTGGACAATTAATGTTTGATAAGATATTTACCTTAGCCAGAAAAATGAAGAAAACGCATTTATGGTTAGGTGTTTGGGAAAAGAATTATGGGGCCATTCGATTCTACGAACGAAATGGTTTTAAGCAGTTTGACAAACATAGTTTTCTGTTAGGTAAAGATTTACAAATGGATTTACTCATGGAATTAAAGCTGCTAATGGAAGAATAAGTGTAATATAATCCCTACTTTCTTACATTTAAATTGCTATTAATCAAGTAAACTAATTTTAAATGACAAAACGAGATTTTATTAAAACGACCTTAGGTGTTTCTACTGCACCTGCTTTCCAATATTTATCTGATTTAATATCAAAATTCAAAACGATTACACCAGAAGACTTAGCTAAAGACGAAGACTTTTGGTTAAAGGTTAGAGCAGGCTATCGGCTAAAACCAGATTATATTAACTTGGAAAATGGTTATTATTGCATCATTCCTCAAGAGACTTTAGAAAATTATATCAACCACGCTAGAGAGACTAACTATCAAGGGTCTTGGTATATGAGAACAGTACAATGGGATAATAAGGATGGAGTAGCTGATAGGTTGGCAAAATTAGTTGATGCAGACCCTGGAGAAGTTGTAATTACCAGAAATACTACAGAGTCCTTGGATACTATTATTGCTGGTTTCCCTTGGAACAGAGGGGATGAAGCAGTCTTTGCGGCTCAAGATTATGGCGCAATGAGACAAATGTTTAAACAGGTTTCTTTAATGCATGGTGTCAAAACACGAATAGTTTCTATTCCAAATCATCCGAAATCTGATGAAGAATTAGTGGCTTTATATGAAAGTGCTATTACGCCCAAAACTCGTTTATTGATGGTTTGCCATATTGTAAATGTTACTGGGCATATTTTACCGATTAAAAAAATCTGTGAAATGGCACATAGACATGGGGTAGAGGTGATGGTAGATGGAGCACATGCTGTAGGCCATTTTAAATTTTCTATGAAAGATTTAGGCTGCGATTATTATGGCAGTTCTTTGCATAAGTGGTTAAGTGCGCCACTAGGAGCTGGACTATTATATGTTCACAAATCTAAAACAGAGAAAATCTGGCCTAGATTTGCAGACTTTGGAAAGAAAATGGATGACTTGCGTAGACTAAACCATACGGGAACTCATCCTGTTCATACCGACTTAGGTGTTGGAGATGCAATAGACTATTTAGAAAAATTGGGCATGGATAGAAAGGAGGCAAGACTGAGGTATATTCAAAATTATTGGACGGATAAGGTTAGAAGTAATCCTAATATCATCGTCAATACACCTGTTGAAAGACATCGTTCTTGTGGAATTGCTAATGTCGGTATCAAAAATATGAAGCCCCATGATGTGGCAAAAACGCTATTGGATAAATATAAAATTTGGACGGTTGCTATTGATGGCGCTGGTGTTCATGGATGTAGAATTACACCGAATGTTTATACGACTTTGGAGGAGTTGGATGTATTTGTGAATGCTTTGAATGAAATGGCAGGGTAGTATTAAGAATTGAATTCGATGGTACTTATACTAAAAAAGCCCTTTAGAAAATTAATTCTAAAGGGCTTTTTAAATGTTCTTTTATTTATTACGTGGACTCAGGAACAAATGTTTCCTGAAGTTGTCTTAATTTTTCTAAAAATAAAGGCCTCCTTCTTCGAGAGATTTCAACTGACTTTCCATCCTCCATTAATAAGTAGCCACCTTCGTTTCTAACATAAGATTTAATGTAGTTCAAATTTATTAAATGGCTTTGATGAACTTTAAAGAAATTGAATGGGGTCAATAAGTTATCAAAATGCTTAAGTGTTTTAGACGCTGTTATTCTTCGACCATCCTTTATCCAAAAATGAGTCATATTGTCGTCTGCTTCTAGGCGAATGATATCTGTGATTTGCACAAACTGTACTTCCGTCATGGAAGAAATTCCAATCTTTTGAAATGGATTTGGGTTATAATGTCCCTTGAATACTTCTAATTTTTCTTTGGTATCACTGTAGCGTCTACCTTTTGGAATGCGATTAACCGCAGCTACTAAATCATCTGCGTCAATAGGTTTGGTTACATAGCCTATGCTACTGTATTCGCATGCTCGAATAGCAAATTTATCATAAGCAGTAACAAAAATTATTTCGAAATTAATGTCTTTGATTTGGTCTATTAGGGTAAAAACTAGACCGTCTGGTAAGTTAATGTCAAGAAAAGCTACATCAATTTTTTTCTTTCGATTGTTTATTAGTGCTAATCCTGATTCAATATCCTCAGCAGTTCCAACCACTTCGATATTTTGACAATGTAATCCTAATTGATTACTTAGATTACTGACGCCAGCTGGTTCGTCATCAATAATTACAGCATTTATCATAGTATGGTTTGTTTTGGCAAAAGCCCTTCTTTTTCGAAGAAAACACTTTACTTATTAGCTAAATTTGTTTTGTTTACCTGCATATAAACTCTAACTGAAAAAGTTATTATTTATATTTTATAAATATAAGCGAAGTTATGATAATTAGCAATGAAGTGGTAATTATTTATATTAAAATAAAATATTTTAACTTATTTTTTTTGGAACGGTTTCTTCAAGAAAAAGAACGGTATGGAATTGTGAGTATTCTGTTGTTGACATAGTTCCTTTTAAGTTGTTTCTTGCGTTTTCTTGACAAGAATTGATGCTAAAGGATTGATAGTGAGTAAGTTAGAAGTCAGATAGTTTACAAAGTAAACGGTCTGACTTCTGACCTCTATGGTACGGACTTCTTCAAGTTAGGATTTGACTTAAAATTCGTCTGCATCCAATCCCAAGCTATTGATTACCTAAAGTCAATCGTTTTTTTAAGAACTTCTCTCGGATAACGGCTTTAACAGGTTTATTTTCAATTTTTGACTCTAACCATGAAATTATATCTAAATAGAGAAAGGGTCTACGTTCATAAGGGGCATCCTGAATTTTTTCAAGATTGGCTTTTAGTTTGATGAACTCTTTTTGCAGGCTATTTTTTCTTTGAATTCGGTGTAGTCTTCTCAAAAATTTAAGAATTTCTTTCTGGGCTTGATGCAATTCTTGCATTTTGGCTAGGAAACGATAAACAGATTTCACCAAATATTCAACCAATTGCGTATGACCTAATTCATAATGGGCCATTAGATTTAGGAAACGGGCAAAACACTGAATATCTTCTCTAATTTGTGGATTGGGTGCGTTTAAAATTAGATTTAAGTGATGAATGGCACTATCATTCTTACCGCTTGAAAAGTATAAACAGGCTATCCTGTAGTGAAATAACATAACCCGATGGACATCCCAATGATATTTTTCGGAATTGATACACTCCACCAACTCAGGAACAAGATGAATCCCTTCATCAAAGGTTCCTTCCATATAATGAAGATTGATTTTATGGGTATATCGGAATAGATGTAAAATGCTTTCTAAATTATGAATTCTTTTATTTTTCTCATTAAGTTTAAAATTTTCCAATTCACTTAAAACCTCTACGAATCGAGTATAATGAGAAAGATAGAATAAAGAACTTAGTAAATTATGTAAGCCCTTGATATATATCGCAGGGTCAATTTGCTTCATTTCAGGTGATTCATTGAATAAATCAATCCATTTTTGTGCATACTTATAACAATGTAAAAAATCTTGTGTGGTATGGTGATACCATACATAGGATTGGTAATAATACAGTCGTTCATAAAAGCCCAATTCCTCTAAATTGTATTGGGGCAAACTAGAATGAAAAAATTCTTTAACAAAAAAGTGGTCCTTTTCATTTCGAACAAAACCTATTTTAAGGTATAGACCATATAATTGTAAGGCTACATTAGATAATTTTTGGGTTCGAATGGCTCTCTGTGAGATTTCATTGGCTTCTTTGGTTAATACTTCTGCACGTGTATTGATGCTGCGAGTGATGTATTGAGACTCGATTAATTTTTCAAATTCTACAACCTCCAAGGCTAAAGTATTCTGCTTATATTTAAGAGCAAGTGACTTAGCTTTGTCTAACATTTCTAAACTTTGGCGATACAATCCTTTATTGTATAAGACCTTCGCATAGTCAATTCGTTCTCTAATTTCAATATCTATGTTATAGTTTCTGCTTAATAATCTAAGACTTAATAGAAGTTGTTTGTATAAGTGCGCTTTTAAATTTGATAGCTGTCTTTTCTTAATTTGAGGGATTTTCTTCAGTATTAAGGCCTCTTCATAGTCATTATGCTTGTCTATCATATCAAACAATTGCAAAAACAATAATTCATCCGAAGCTTGATTCCTTGTAACGAATAACCTAAAGTGTCGCTTTTCCGCCTTACTTAAAGAAGTAATTAGTTGAATTAAATGGTCTGTTTGTTGCTTGCGCATTGTATTTAGTTTGTTTGCAATAAGTTGATTTTCAGTAAATTATACACGTTAACTTATTTTGGCTGTTGTATGTTTTATTCATATAAGATTTTGTCACTTATTAAATCGAAGATAAATTTGAAAAACATTAATTGAGGAATAAAAATTCTATAAAATACGATTTCCTAACTTGGACTATTTTTCATTTTACTTAATTTTTATTTAAAAACTCAAAGATAATTAATCCAAGCTTAACAAGTCTTATACTAATTCTTAAATTTCTGGATATATCAATACCACCTACTTAATTAATAGTAGAAACGAAGAGTTATTAGAAGAATTAAACAAACATTATGGCAAGCGACAAAGTTTATATTTTTGATACAACATTACGTGATGGAGAACAAGTTCCCGGTTGTAAACTAAATACACCTGAGAAAGTAGAAATTGCTTTAAAACTTGAGCAATTAGGCGTTGATATTATAGAGGCAGGATTCCCTATCTCAAGCCCAGGGGATTTCAAATCAGTGGAAGAAATTTGTAAAGCAGTTAATGACCCTATTGTTTGTGGTTTGTCCCGAGCAGTAATGAAAGATATTGAGGTAGCGGGTGATGCCCTAAAATTTGCTAAAAGACCTAGAATCCATACAGGCATTGGTACTTCTGACTCTCATGTTCAATATAAGCTAAGAACGACCAGAGAAAAGATTATTGAAAGAACTGTGGCCGCTGTCAAACACGCCAAAAGATTTGTAGAAGATGTGGAGTTTTATGCAGAAGATGCAGGGAGAACAGATAATGAATTTTTAGCAAAAGTTTGTGAAGCTGCTATCAAAGCTGGTGCCACGGTCTTAAATATTCCAGATACCACTGGTTACTGCTTACCAGAAGAATATGGTGCAAAAATTAAATATCTTAAAGAGCATGTAAAAGGAATTCATAAGGCTATCATTTCTACACATTGTCATAATGATTTAGGTTTAGCAACAGCGAATTCTATTGCTGGGGTGTCTAATGGCGCTAGACAAATTGAATGTACTATTAATGGAATTGGTGAAAGAGCAGGTAATACTTCTTTGGAAGAAGTGGTGATGATTATGAAACAACATCCTAGATTGAATTTGGATACGGGTATCAATACTAAAATGCTAAAGTCTTTGAGCAGCTTAGTCTCGGACAGAATGGGTATGGTCGTACAAGCGAATAAAGCGATTGTTGGTGAAAATGCTTTTGCTCATTCTTCGGGTATTCACCAAGATGGTGTAATTAAAAAGAGAGAAACTTACGAAATAATGGACCCTGCAGATGTAGGAGTTGATAAAAGTTCTATTGTTTTAACTGCGAGAAGTGGAAGAGCGGCTTTGGCTTTTCGATGCAAAGAAATCGGCATCAATTTAACCAAAGTAGAATTAGATAAATTATATCCTGAATTTTTGAAAATGGCAGATACTAAAAAGGAAATAGACGATAAGGATTTGATGATTATTTGTGAGCGAATGGGCTTATTCGTGAATGCTATTACTTTGTAAAAAGTTATTTTATCACGTTCCGTACTTAAGATTCATTCAATAACTCTCCACAATATTTACAATGTACTGCATCATCATCATGCCCTTCTTCCCCGCAATATCTACAGGCTTGAGTGTTATATTGTACTTGTTTTTGATTCAATAATTCCGAAGAAACAATTCCCGTTGGAACTGCAATTACTACATATCCCATTATCATGATAGTTGCTGCAATAAATTGCCCTAAAGGGGTTTGAGGGGCAATATCTCCATAACCAACAGTGGTCAGTGTAACAATAGCCCAATAGATACTTGTTGGAATGCTCGTAAATGCAGTATTATGCTCTGATTCTATAAGATACATTATAGATCCCATTATCATTACGATTAATAAAATAAACACCAAAAAGACTGTAATTTTAGCACGACTTGCTCTTAGTGCTTGTATAATGACATGTCCCTCTTTCAAAAAATGGGCTAGTTTGAATATTCTAAAGACTCGAAACAATCGCATGGCTCTGATTACCATCAAACTCTGTGAACCTGGTAATATGAGACTGAGGTAGGTTGGTAAGACTGCTAATACATCAATAATTCCGTAAAAACTTTTTGCATATTTTATTGGACTATAAACACAATATAATCGCAGGATATATTCTAGAGTGAAAAAAATGGTGAAAATCCATTCCAATGCATAGAAAATTGATTTGTATTTTATTTGAAAAGATTCAACACTTTCCAACATTACCACCAATATACTTGCTATAATCATTCCCATTAGGAAAATGTCAAAAGCCTTTCCCATTGGCGTGTCTGCCTCAAAGATGATTTCGTGGATTTTTTCTTTTTTTGGATCTAGTGTAGTTGGCATTAGCTGCTCCTTATAGTTTATTTTGTACGTTCGGCTGTGGCAAAAATAGGAATTTTTTAGTTTGCTTGCTTAGGATACGGAATTTTTAGTAATGGGTTGAATAATTTGAGCTGATTTTTTACTCTTTTCAGATTTAGTAACGAGCAAAAAATAAGTCGATCGTTTAGAGCTAATTCTTTTGGTCAACTACTAGGCATTTTTTGAGGGCATAGCATCGTGTCATCGGACATGAAGTTGAGTACGAAAAAATAGCCTAAAGTTGTAACCTCAAAATTAGATTCTAAATCAGTTGAAAAACTTGTTGACGGACTGCTCTTTTATTACTTTTGCCCAAAAATAAACTAATCATGAGAAAAATCTATCATTTAGCCAATTGTAATACTTGCCAACGTATTATTAAAACATTAAATAATGGCGAAGGATTTGAGCTGCAAAATATTAAAGAAGTAAAAATGACAGAGGAGCAGTTGGCTTTTATGGCCAATAAAGTTGGCTCTTATGAAGCACTATTTAGCCGAAGAGCCATGAAATACAAGAGCATGGGCTTGAAAGAAAAGACACTATCAGAAGAGGACTATAAAAAATTAATTTTAGAAGAATATACTTTTTTAAAAAGACCTGTCATCCTCATCGATGAGGGTATTTTTGTAGGAAATTCTAAGAAAGTGGTTGAAGCTGCTGTATCCAGACTTTTGAAGTAATAAGTTTACTTATTTATTTGATATGACCAACATAAAAGGAGCACCATTTTTTATAGAAGGAATGGGTTGACCTATAAGCTCACCTTGTTTTAGCGCTTTGATTTTTAGTAAAGGAAATTTACGATTGACAGTTTTTCTATGTAAATAGATTAAGAAAAGCTCGCCATAAAAAGATTTTAACGCCCATTGACCTTTATATTTAGGGTCATCTAGCCACATTTTTCCATTGCTATTAAATTTTATGGGTTGTTTTAAGGAATTATCAAATTTGTTGCTTTTAACTTTTATGGTTAATGGAGTATCGGTTGTTAAAAAACTTTCGACGGCTGACTTTTTGAGTTTGGTTTCCTTTAGCTTTTTTACATTCTGAAACACAAATTGATTTTTATATTGAGCGGTTTTAATTTCATTTTTTGTTGCTGATTTTATCGTTAAACTATCTTCTCCAATTACTAATAATTTATCGGATAAATTCCAATTAAGGGTATCTTTAGTTGTTTTGCAATAAGAACAATAAGCATATTCTAATTGCGCTTGACCGTTTTCAAAAAAGTCAATGACTGCAAAATTATCATATGCAGACCATCGGTTTTCTATTAAGATTCGATTAATATTTTGGCCATTTAATAAAGAAGCACTTGAGAAAAATAGAATAAATAGCAGTGATTGCAGCTTAATCATAGCAAATAAGTTATATTGGACTTTGGTAATTCTTTTGGAGGATTCTATGAAAAGAGGAGGGGATATTGGGAGCGTCGATTATTTTAGTACAAACTATAACAATTATAGCAAAAATTCAAATAGAAATATTAGTCATATCAAACACATAAAATCTTTTTTATATGGGAATGTCCTGGAAACTAAAATTACTACTTTGGGCTACAAATACTTTTACAAACATTGATTTTAAGACTATCTCTGCCAAGGATTTTAGAAATTTTGCAGATAATCGAGAATCAAGCTTGTTAGATGGGCCTCCTATTTCAATACCAAAAGTGGAGGATTTAAAAATTTCTGGTAGACATGGTGAAATCCCCATACGAATTTATACGCCAGATAATGCTTCAAATGCCCCTGTTATTGCATTTTATCATGGAGGTGGTTTTGTGATTGGAAATTTGAAATCTCACGATAAAATTTGTCGAAGACTTTGTAAAATGAATAATGCATTTGTGGTAGCGGTGGATTATAGGTTAGCGCCAGAACACAAATTTCCAGCAGCTGTAGAGGATTGTTATGATGCAACAAAATGGGTCAGTGAAAATATTGCGACTTATGGAGGAAACCCTGATAAATTAATTGTCTTGGGCGATAGTGCTGGTGGAAATTTAGCGGCGGTAACGGCCATTCAAGCTAGAGATTTAGGAACGCCTAAAATTGCAGCTCAAGTATTAGTTTACCCCACTGTAGATGCTCGAATGTTGCATCCTTCTATCACTTCAAATGGAGAAGGCTATATTTTGACCAAAGAATTAATGGATTGGTTTATGAACCATTATCAACAAAATGAAGCAGATAGATTAAATCCATTGATGTCTCCTTTATTGACGGAGGATTTGTCCAACTTACCACCTGCACTAGTCCAAACGGCCGAATTTGACCCGCTTAGAGATGAAGGGAAAGATTATGTGGAACATTTAAAAGCAGCAGGAAACTCCGTGCAATTCACCAATTATCAAGGTTTAATACACACTTATTTTACTATGCCAAAGTTTCTAAAAGAATGTATGGATGCACAAAAAGAAATTCAAGAATTTATTAGGAAGTTGTGAGTGGTTAGTTTTTAGTGGTTAATCTGCAATTATCGCCAATTTACCACTCACAACTAACCCCTTAAAACTAACTCAACATTTTTCCCGCTATTTCTTTAAGTAATTTTGCTGCTAACATGGCAGTCATGTCTGAATTATCTCTATGTGGATTGTATTCTACTATGTCTGCTCCAATGATTGGTACATTGATGCTTTGAATCAGTCTTAAAACTTCTCTTGTGGTTAATCCTCCTGGTTCATGGTGAGAAACGCCAGGGGCATATGCAGGGTCTAGACCATCTAAATCAAGTGAAATGTATAGTGGTTTGTCAAAAGTAGGTCTTTGACCTGCATCGAATTGATGCATTTCAATGGTTTCCACTTTGAAGCGTTCCATTTGTTCTCTTTGATGTGGATTGATAGCCCGAATGCCAACTTGAATCAATCGACTGGCTAAATTTTGCTCCATAATCCGTGCAAACGGGCATGCATGAGAAAATTTGTCTCCTTCAAATTCGTCGTATAAATCGCCGTGTGCATCTATTTGTAAGATGTCAAATTCTCCACTAAATTGATAATGAGCTTTGATGATAGGGTAGGTCATAGAGTGGTCCCCACCAATTGCCAAAGTACGCATGTTTTTACTTAAAATTAAGGCCATCTGCTTTTCAATATCAAAGTATTTTTTAAGATTTAAATCTCCAATATCTTCAAAATCTTTATGCTCAATCGGGTTGACATTTAGCTCTGTCCAATAGTTTGCAGACCCACAATGCAGTGCTTCTCGAATTCTGGCAGGGGCTAAAGCTTGACCACCTAAATAACTGCCTTTTTTATCCCAAGGTACTCCGACTAAGGCTACTTTTTTCATACTAAATTTTTCTATTTTTGAAAGAGGTGCAATGTACGGATTGTTTTTGAAAGATAGGATTGGTGGAATATAAAAATCAGTTGGATACTAAAGGATTGGGTGGATTTTCCCAACGAATTTAGTTTCCCAACGGATATACTTTTAAATTTTTAATTTGAAACCTGCCCGTTGCTCAGTCAGGCTGGTTTTGGATTTTAGATTTCCTAGTTCATCAATATTTTTCCAGTAAAGGACTTGCCTTTTTTATCCTCTACTATAAATAAATACATACCTTTTGGTAAATCATTTCTTTTGACTTGGATGAACTGATTACTAAAATTGGTCAGTTGACGGACTTGTTTTCCTAGCATATCAGTTAACCTGAAATTTACTGGACCTATGCCTTCTGGCAAGACAATATGAGTAAGTTCTTGCATTGGGTTTGGCGTAACAATAATTGCTGATAATGGATTTTCAACTTCAAATGTTGGTGTAGTTACATTATTCACGCCCAAACCAGTTGTGTCAGTAACAAAGAGCATCCCAAAAAGCATCATTTCATCTTGAGAAGTTGGACCCCAGCCGACTGACGTTGGACCATCATTAATCCATTTAGCTTCGTGAGTGATTCCATCCTTTAAATCGACGTAAAGCAACTCATCAAAATTACGAGTTGGAATATGTTGATAATCATAGAATGGTGCTACACAACCTGGTACCCCTCTTGGACAAGAAGCATCATAAATCAATTCATCCGCATTACCACTTTGGTTGTTTTTCCAAATTTTATAGCTCGTTCCATATTGGTGTGTATGTCCACCAATGTTCCATATAAAAATCTCTGCTGGCAATTGAACGCTGGAAGAATGTGTAATTTCTTCCCCATTATTCGGGATATTAATCCAAGGATAGGGTACTAAGTTAGCCCGCATTTCTTGTACGGCGGTGCCTTTCGGTTGGGTATAAACATTTACATATACTTCGTTTTGGTAAATACCATCTGAACCATAATTAATGGTGTGAGAATTTAAATCTAGTACATGATTTTTTCCCCATTTAAAGGCAGTCTTTTCGGGTAAAACAATATTGTTACTTTCTTGAACAGTTGTAACAAAACTAACATCTTGGGTATGGTCTTGGTCTCGTCTAAAACCGTCTGGTACTGCACTAGCTTCAGAACTATAATCGTAAATAATGAAATGATGGGAGAAATTAGACATTTGAATATCTAATCTATTTACTTCAATTTCTTCGGTGTTGTCTAATTGATATTTGGTGTAATATTCATCTTCTCCTGCAGGGTCAATGAAAAAAGGCCCCATCTTTATTTGAAAACCTTCCGATGGGCTCGGTGCAGGAGGTGCTCCGTCTGGGAAAGAAGCTCGCCCCATTCCGTTATTATAATAATCCATTAGAAGTTCTTCTTTGATGACGACGTCTTCTTTAGGTGCTCCAAATAAAATCCATTGTCGGACTAGTTCTTTCTCCACAGCAGTTAAAGAACCTGATATCGGCATCGGGTCATTTTCTCCACTTTCAAGTACCATATCCTTATCTAAACCTTGATTGATTTTTTTGAAGAGAAAACTTTTATCTATTCTTCCTGGATGAACTAGTTGATACCCTTTTGCAGCGGCTGTATTATTTTTTGCGGGAACCCCAACTAAATTATTGTAAATGTGGGCAGCTTTTGCAGTGATACTACTTCCCGTACCCTCCAAATCTAATCCAGCTTGTGGATTGGAATGGCTATGGCAACTAGCGCATTTTTCTTGAAAAATTTCATAAACACGTATGGCAGTGGATTGGGTTTGCCCAAATAAAGAATAGGTAAATAGTATTGCAAAACAAAGAAGGGAAAATTGTTTCATTACATTGAGTTATGAAGTTATCAATACAAATGGGAGTAGGTTCTGAATGCCTACTCCCTCTGCTCCTAAAATTGATAATAAACTGCTTGTAATGCAAATTTTTTGTGTAGTTTAACGTATGTGTGTCCCTTGGATTAGATGGATGAGAGGTTAATCTGATTTTTTTAGAACAATAGCCAAAAAATACTCACACCCTCAACATATCATCTTTAACTTGACTTACTACTTAGGAAAGTCTATTAATTGACCGAATACTTAATGTTAAAAAGAAAGTAGTCCATCTCTTCCTGAGACATGTTAATGTAATAATTAGCGGTTATTTCATTTTTGAAATAATTTCTTTGGTAATTATTACTAATAAAATACCAGTTTTCTTCTTCTGCTAATTCGTCCAAGAAATCGGAAATGGTTGGATGAATGGCCCAATAATGTTGTGACCTTAATAAATTTTTGACTTCAATTGCGGTGGTGGTGTAATTTCTTTCCATTAAACGACGGGCTGCCGTTCTGACTACTTCCTTAGTAAGGGGTTTTAAATGGTTAGTTTGTAGCATAAATTGGGTGTTTTCTGATTAATAAAAAGTAAAAAATCGGATATTTTTACTATCCAACTTTTTTACTCAATACTAATCGCGGTTTTTAATAACATTTGGTGTTTTGAATAATTACTTGACGAAATCTAATTTTCGTTTTTTTTGTTGCGGTGCTCTTCTTTGTTTTCTGTAACTAATTTGATGTTTTAAGTAATTATGTAACAAATATAGTGACGAAATTCTATATGTGCAACTATTTGATGATATTTTTAATAAAATTATTTTTTTGATTATAAAATTCTTTAAAATCTTCTTTAATATTGGTTTTTCTTGTTGTCTACCGAAAAAAATCAGAATTAAGCAGGGAATGATATTTTTTTAATCCAAAGTTTTTCCCGTTTTTGTGTTTTTATAAAATTAAATTTGAGTTTTATAACCAAAATTAGAATTACATGAGACTACTCATTTTTATAGTTGCCATTGCTTTTTCAGCTTGTAGTACTGCAAGGGTCATTGCAGAGGACATCAACCGACCAACTGCTGACCCAATCTCAGAGTTGACCAAATCAATGACCAAAACGGAGGGTTATTTGAATTTTTATTGGGATGAGAAAAAGGGGAATTTATTTTTAGAAATTGATAAATTAGACGAGGAGATTTTGTATGTCAATTCTTTGCCAGCAGGGGTAGGGTCTAATGATATTGGATTGGATAGAGGACAATTAGGAGATACTCGAATTGTGAAATTTCAAAAGGTTGGACCAAAAATTTTAATGATTCAACCCAATTATGATTATCGAGCTATTAGTGACAATCCAGAAGAAGCGAAATCAGTAGCTCAGGCATTTGCCTCTTCTGTAATCGGCGGTTTTAAAATCGAAGCATCTTCCAATGGAAAGCATATAGTAAATATGACTAAGTTTTTGCTGCAAGATGCTCATGGTGTTGCTGCCCGATTGAATCGGAGCAAACAAGGAAGTTATAAGGTAGACGCTAATCGGTCTGCTGTTTATTTACCTATGTGTAAAGGTTTTCCAAAGAATACGGAACTAGAAGCAACGATTACTTTTAGTGGTCAAGCCAAAGGTGGATATATTCGTTCCGTAGTTCCAACACCTAATGCAGTAACCGTCAGAATGCATCATTCTTTTATTGAATTACCAGATGATGATTACCAACCAAGAGCCTTTGACCCTAGAAGTGGCTATAACGCTATGAGCTATGCAGATTATGCAACACCCATACAAGACCCCTTGGTTAAAAGATTCATTCCAAGGCATAGATTAAAGAAAAAGGACCCGACGGCAGCAGTAAGTGAAGCAGTGGAACCTATTGTGTATTATTTAGACAGAGGTGCCCCTGAACCTATAAAATCTGCCTTAATGACTGGAGGAGCTTGGTGGAATCAAGCTTTTGAAGCCGCAGGATATAAAGATGCTTTCATCGTTAAAGAAATGCCAGAAGGCGCTGACCCGATGGATGTTCGATATAATTTGATTCAGTGGGTTCATCGGTCAACGAGAGGTTGGTCTTATGGAGCTTCCGTAAGAGACCCGCGAACTGGTGAAATCATTAAGGGACATGTTTCTTTAGGGTCTTTAAGGGTTCGACAAGATTTCTTGATTGCTCAAGGTTTGTTGTCTCCTTTTGAAGATGGTGCTCCTAATCCAGATGAAAAAATGCTACAATTGGCATTGGCTCGTTTGCGCCAATTGTCCGCTCATGAAATAGGCCATACCATTGGTTTGGCTCATAATTTTGCAGCCAGTGTAAAAGACCGTGCATCAGTAATGGATTACCCACATCCATATATTACTTTGGATGAAAATGGAGATTTGGATTTTTCTGATTCTTATGCCGTTGGTATTGGTGATTGGGATAAGCGGACCGTTTTATATGGTTACCAAGACTTTCCTGCAGGGACTGATGAAGCGGCGGCTTTACAGGAAATTTTAGCAGATAATCATAAAATGGGTTTTCAGTATATTTCTGACCGAGATGCACGTCCTCAATCAGGAGCTCACCCAATGGGGCACCTTTGGGACGGTGGAGAAAACCCCGCTACCGAACTAAAAAGATTGATGGAAGTTCGGAAAGGTGCTTTGGCTAGATTTGGTACTAATAGCATCAAAAAAGGAGCGCCTATGGCTACTTTGGAAAATGTTTTAGTCCCTTTATATTTAGCTCATCGATATCAAGTAGAAGCTGCAACTAAAATGGTTGGAGCAGTGGATTATTCTTATGCAACCAAAGGTGATGGACAAACTGTTACTAAAATCTATGATGCGGGTCAACAGAAAGCTGCTCTTTCTGCGATCTTAGAAAGTTTGAACTCTGATAATTTGACTTTATCCGAAGACATCATCCAATTAATTCCACCACAGCCAATTGGTTATTCAAGAGGTAGAGAGCTGTTTAAGGTCCATACTGGTTTGACGTTTGACCCAATTGGTGCCTCAGAAGCTATTGTGAATACAACTTTAGATTTACTGTTAAATCCAGCAAAATTAGCACGGGTAATTGAACATCATGCCAGAGATAATCAACAAATGTCTTTGGATAATTTATTATCAGAAGTAAAAAATGGTATTGTCGGTGTTAGAACTGGTTCTGATTTAGCTCAAGAGATTAGTCGGAATAATGAAAAATTATACCTTAGAAAATTATTACAATTAGCTGGTAATACTAATGGCAATCAGCAAGTTGCTGCAGTTGCCTTGCTGCATGTCGATACATTTGCTAATAGCACCAGTTCACGCTCAGGAAGTGCTGCCGAAAAAGCTCATCAACTATATATGTCCCATCAAATCAAACAATTTATGGCAGACCCAAGTGGTTTTGAGTTACCAGAAGCACCTGCTTTACCTGATGGTTCGCCGATAGGTTGTGGACATTAAAGAGTGACGATTGATGAGTGGTAAATCTTGATTAACTATTAGAAAAACAGAATAAGTGCTTTTGAAAAATAATCTTTTGGAAGCACTTATTCTGTTTTCAATGCTTTTAGATTTTGAACCTGCCCGCTGTGCAGTAAGGCGGGTTTTGAATTTTAGATTTTAAATTTCCATGATAATCTACAAACAAACAGTTCTACGGGAAGATTGCGATATTTATCAGCATATGAACACTTTAAAATACATGGAGAAATTCTATTCGGCAGCAGATGATTATATGATTAAATATGGTATAACAGACCCCATCTTGGCAGCTAAAGGTATTGGTTGTGCTTATTTGGAATTTAATACAAAATTCCTGAAAGAAGTGTTTGAGGGAACAACAATTGCTATAGATGTTAGTGTTCAAGAAATAGGTTCAAAGGTGGTGACTATCCTGTTGAAAATGCTGGATGCGAAAAGTGAGCAACAATTATCAGAGGCGGTATTAAAATTTCTCTTTTTTGATTTGACTACTCGAAAATCAATGAAATTGACAGATGAAAAAGTTAAAGCTTTGAATATAGATTGGGAAAATGAAAAATAACAATTATAGTACAAACTTACTTTAAGTATTATCCTTACTTCTTTTTATGTTTGGTAGGTGCTACATCAAAATGAAAACCTTCCTCTTCGTATAAACGTCTATATCTTTCCTTATCAAACTTGAACAATTTGGCAGGTCTGTGAGCAACCCCTTCTTGTAATTCATCCAAATCAATTAAAAAATCCATCGAAAGAATTTTTTTACGGAAATTTCGCTTATCTAATTTTTCTTCGAGAATTGCTTCATACAAATGTTGTAATTGGGTAAGCGTAAATTTAGGAGGTAATAATTCAAATCCAATTGGTTGCCTTTTGATATTTAATTTCAACCGATTAAAGCAGGCTACAAAAATTTCATCATGGTCAAAAGGCATTCCTTTGACCTCTGAGATAGAATGCCATGCGGCTTCTTGCGCAATCGAAGAAACGTGTAAATGATAATCAGATATTTTTATTAAGGAATAGTAAGCCACTGTGATTACTCTTCCAAAGGGGTGACGACCTACGGAACCAAATGTTTTTACTTGTTCTAAGTGAACGTTTTTTACTCCAGTTAATTCGGCTAAAACTCTTTTAGCCGCAGTATTTAAATCTTCGTCTTGATAAACAAAATTTCCAGGTAAAGCCCATTGATTTTCATAAGGAACTTCCCCTCTTTTTATTAACAAGACCTTTAAATCTGCTTCATCAAAACCAAATATGATGTTATCTACAGTAAATGCACTTTTGAAAAAATTATCAAAAGCATTGTTTTTATTATGCTTAGTTTCCAAATTTTTACTTTTAATATCCATTAGGAGCGAAAATTAGCAAATATTCGCTGGTTTTCAAAGTAATCAGAAACTAATTAGTGTATTTCTTACACTTTGTTAAGAAAATCAATAAATAATTTCGGAACCTAAAGGTTGGCATAAGCTTTGAATATATAAATTATTCAATACCCTTTTATTAATTTAGCATTTTGCTTTTGACCCTATTTTTATTTCAAATAACCCTCCTCCTAGTAATATTTAAACATTAAAAACACTTTAATTTTTAACTTTTAATTTTTTACAATAGGTACCTATTTGAATCAAGAATGATGAACCTGTCAAGCATTTCCTTTACTTTTTTTTTGAAATGGTTTAATAACCATTTAGGGTTAGCATTTTTCCTTTCTTTATTTTTTTTCCTACATAATATTTCGCCAGTAAGCGGTAATACTACTCCTGTTTTAGCTGCTGATACCATTGGCGCCTTTGTCCAAAAGGAATTAGAGAAGGCACTCAAATCTAAAAACAAAGATTGGAGTGAGACTATATTAATCACAGAAAATTTGCTTAAAAATCCTTTATTAAAAGAGAATGATTCTTTATTTAATTATGTGAAATACAAACATAGTCTTTATTTATTAATGGTTGATGAGAATATTAAGAGTAGAGAAATGATTCTTGAAATTCTTGAATATTATGAAAAAGAAGACCTGAAAAAATGGACCAACTTAAAAAGTAGATTAGGTACTTTGGCTATAAGATTGGGAGAGTATGACGCAGCAGCAAAACATTTACATGAAGCAATACCTTTTGCAAATAGACTTGAAATGCCTATTACGGAAGGCTTGATGCACTTGAACCAAAGTAATATTTGCCGATTCAAAGCTGATTTTGGAGAAGCATTTAGGAAAGCGGATTATGCATTAAAAATTTTTGAAAAAATAGATAGGAAAGATTGGATTTTAGAGGCGCAGACTACGCTTGCTTACGTCAGTATTTTAGCTAAAGATTATGAAGGTGCAGAAGTATATTTCAATGAAATTTTTGATAAAGAAGCCGAAATTTCCGATAATAATTTTTTAGTAAGCCCCACACTTTATTCTGGAATAATGCACTTTGAAAGAGGGAATATCTTCTTAGCTAAAAAACAGTTTCAGGAAGGGCTGAAACGTATAGCTTCTTTAGGTAGTTTTCCTGATTTAACGGTTGTCTACCAATATATGAGCCAGATTTCTAGTCTTGAAAAAGATTATGTTTTGGCTGAAAATTATATCCAGAAAGCCCTTGAGATTTCTTCTAAATCAAATAACAAAAGACAAAGATTAAGTGCTGGATTAACCTTAATTAAGTTGGAATCTATTACTAAACCTCAAAAAGATAATTTAGTCGAATTAAAAAAGGTTTATCAATGGGCATTGGACAATGATGATAATATTTTATTGAAGGAATCTAGTGGTCTTATTTCTTCCTATTATTCGGATAAAGAAAATTTTAAATCAGCATTGACCTTCAATAAAGTTTTCATGGAAGCTTCTGAAAAGAAATTTCTAAAAGACCGATTAAGTGAAATTACCCTATTTAAAGAAAAAAATAAATACGCTCAAGAAGTTAAGGAACGTGAGATAAAGGCCCAACGACTACAGGCTGAATTGACTGCGGGAGAAGCGAGAAGACGGATGATGTTAGGAGGTATCTTTTTTCTAGTATTGATGTCAGGGTTTCTGCTCTATTTTTACTCACAAAAACAAACAGCTTATTCCTCCTTAAAGGCCAGTAATCACGAACTTAAAAAAGCAGAACTCGGTTTAGAGTTGAAAAATGAAGAACTGGAAAAGTATATAGCCTATAATTTACAGTTAGAAAATTTCGCCTACATCGCTTCTCATGATTTAAAATCACCACTTCAGACTATTTCTAACTTTTCTCAATTTTTACAAAGGACTGCGGATAACCGTTTAAATAAAGAAGAGCTACAAGCCCTTACCTTTATTTCTAAAGGAACGGATGATATGCTGTTGCTTGTTAATGATTTACTAGATTTTTCTGTATTACAAAAAAGTACAGTAATCAAGGAGAAAATTGATGTATCAAAATTTGTTAACTACGTCTTACAGTTAAATCAAACCCTTATTGAAGGAAAGAATGCGGAAGTTTCTTTAGACTTAAAAACACCTTATATCTCAGGTGATCGCTCAAAATTATTACAGTTACTACAAAATTTAATTACTAATTCTGTTAAATTTCAAAGGAAGAATGAACGACCTAAAGTTGAAATTACTTCTTATTCTGAAAAGGATAATTGGGTGTTTAATGTTAAGGATAACGGCATTGGAATTGAACCTACTTACTTCAATAAAATTTTTCTTCTCTTTAAACGCCTACATCGAAAAGAGGACTTCGAAGGAACAGGCATTGGTTTATCTATGTGTAAGAAAATTGTCGAGATGCATGGAGGTAAAATTTGGGTAAATTCTACTTTAGGAAAAGGCTCCACTTTTTCTTTTTCGCTTCCTAAATCTACTATTTAAAAATGTGATTTCAAAAAGTTTTTGGTTACTAAATATATTCTGGAAATAGCTCTAAAATATCTTTTTCATTTGCCTTACATATTCCTCTTTCAGTAATAATACCTGTTACCAAATGGGCAGGTGTAACATCAAAAGCATAGTTTAATGCAGGACTTTCTTCTGGTGTTAATAGCACCTCTTGAATCTCTCCCGTTTTTGTTTTTCCTTGAATATAACTGACCTCTTTCGACCCTCGTTTTTCAATAGGAATTTCTTTGACGCCATCTCGAATCGTCCAATCAAAAGAAGAGTGGGGGAGGGCTACATAAAATGGAACTTGATTGTCTTTGGCCGCTAGCGCTTTTAGGTAAGTACCTATTTTATTTGCAACGTCGCCGGTTCTAGTTGTTCGGTCACTACCGACGATTACCATGTCTACCATACCATGTTGCATCAGATGGCCACCAACATTATCAGGTATAACTGTATGAGGCACTCCGTGTTCCAATAACTCAAATGCGGTAATTCTTGCTCCTTGATTTCGAGGTCTAGTTTCATCTACCCAAACATGTACTGGAATGCCTGCATCATGTGCCGCATAGATGGGGGACGTGGCAGTACCATAATCTACACAGGCCATCCAACCTGCATTGCAATGAGTTAGAATATTTACTGGTTGATTTGGATTTTTCGCATGTAAACTTTTAACTATTTCTAAACCATGTTGACCAATCAACCGACAATGTTCCACACTTTCCTTACAGGCCTCAATTGCAAAATTTAAACAGATAGCTACTGCTTCTTTTTGACTTTTACAAGCGATTAATTTTTTAGATATTGAACGTATTGCATTAGATAAGTCAACGGCAGTTGGTCTAGTTTGATTTAAATAAGTTGCTCGTTGAGCGAGATAGGTTTGAAAATCATCTTGGGGAGCCTCCACCGCGGCTAAATACATACCATAGGCCGCAGCTGCACCAATGCATGGAGCACCTCTCAAATGCATATCTTTGATAGCTATGCCCATAGCTTGTGAGCTTGTAATATCTTCTATAACAAACTGATGAGGTAACCATCGTTGGTCAATAATTTGCACAGTATATGCATCATTTTCTTTTAACCAAATCGTCTGGTAGGATTTTCCTTTAATCTTCATGAATCTAGCGTCGAAAATAAATTAAAAATTTGGCTCTTTGACAATTTTTGACTAATAAAGTATCTTTTGCAAAAATTGTCAAAGAACCAATTATGAAAATAATTATATGTAAGGAACTTACTTTCTTAACATTTTGTTTTATTAATAGGGAACTACATCTCACCTAATCCAAAATTGGGTTACATGCAACCTAATTCAAACAACATTTGGGTGTGGCTTTAATCTGATGTAATACGGTAGCTTCGGCTCTTAAAAAGTACATCAGATTAAAGCCATACCCCAACATTTTGTTTATAATTAATTGATTATCAATTATTTAGATAATTTTTCTTTTCCCTAATTAATTTTCTACTTGGAAAAAGTTCTAAGAAGAAATTAAGTAAATGCTACTTAAAAAGAGTTTTTTTAGGCTAGCAAAAACTTTCCGACAAATTATTTTATCACTAAAACTTATCGTAATGGATAATTTAAAAGTGGAGGGCTATGAGGCCCTCATTTCGAAGTTGATTGGATGGGTATTGCAGAATGCCCGTCTCGCTCACGACGTAAAACCCGAGTAATTTTGGATACCCTCCAATTTTCGAACACACAAATGATTTACCCTGTAAGAAAAAGTAAAGCGCAATAATAAGCACCTTAAGCATAAGATAAAAATGCTTTGGAAAATAACTACTAATTTTTTTATTAATAGCTATTAATCGGATTATAGAATAGTAGCGAAATGGAATATACATTTTGAGTATATATTCATATTTTCCTGATAGTTTTTTTCCTTATTTTTATTTCCAATCTATTCCAACTTTAAAAATAGTACGGTTGAACCAGAGGTTAAAGTTAGAGGTAACAGGATTACTAAATTGGTCAAAATTTACGTTTGAGCCTTCAATATGTTGGATTTGTTGTCCAAGACTCAAGGTAAATCTAATGCGTCTACGAGAGGCAAAG
This sequence comes from uncultured Saprospiraceae bacterium, assembly GCA_938010785.1. GTDB lineage: Bacteria > Bacteroidota > Bacteroidia > Chitinophagales > Saprospiraceae > JAFMDF01. The sequence continues at coordinate 3,290 of CALLVC010000100.1, read as the reverse complement.
TTTACGCCAATTTCTGGTTGAAAATAGGCTCCGCCTGAATGATTGGACCCAAAAGCATTTGCATCTCTAAATCCCCAACCTAACCTACCTGCAACGAAAGGTTTTACCTTTTTATCGAAGGGATAATATCGAGCATAGGCAAAGACTGGAATAGTAGATGCATCAATCCAGGTGCCAAAGGAAAAGGTGGTATTATATGCGGCTCCGAATCCAAGCCCTGCCGCCAATTTTTTATTAAACCGATAGCCACCAACAAAGGTGAACTCACTAGTCTCATTGTTGAAATCATCACTATTCATTCCCCCAAATTGAAGTGACATGAAAAAACCTTCGGTGTAATGGAATTTTGCTCCGTTAAATAAAGAAATATTCTTGTCTCCTCGTTTAATTCTTTTGATATATGCTTTGTTGAGGTTGACTGTGTCATTGGTCGTCAATGCCATTTTCATTTGTAGGGTTCCTTCATACACAATGTCTCCTATAAAAACAGACCCATCATTGTATTGCACAATTGCTCTGGATGAGCTAGCTGATGATTGCTTCTTTTTCTTTTTTCTTTTTTGACTATAGCCTAAATTGAAGATACAAACGACTAGAATAAAGCTGATTAGAATACGGATGGCTGCTTGCATATAATATGGATTGGGCTGTTTTAAAAAGGAATATTGTTAAGGAGTAGTTAGTTACCTACAGGCTTTAAAAAAGGGCGGCAATGAAGCATTGCCGCCCTTTTTTATGTATTAAAAGAATAATTAGAAAGTTAAGGTACTAATCAAGGAGTAATCAACTCCACCTTCAATTTGATATTGACTGATACCCGTTGGGCCAGCAATTAATAATAAATTTGGATTTGTTGGGTGATAAATAATATCATATGCTTCGATATTTGGCTCCCAAGATTCTAAGGTCAAATTTGACTTGTCTTCTGCATTGAAAACTTTTAATCCATTCGTGCCTTCTCCTACATATAATCGATTATTGGCCATCATCATTCCGAATGGACTCTCCATTTCAATTTCTTGAATTTGCTGAGGCTGTGTGTTGCTGATGTCTAGTACTAATAAGGCATTTTCATCACCCGGACAATTTCCTATATCTCCAGTTCTTAGCGTTACAAAAGCAACATTTCCACATGGTAAAACTGGGTCACAAGAATTGGCGTGAGGGAAAGAAGATACCCATACTGGCTCAGCATTATTACTGATATCAAATACTTCCATAGATTGAGCAGTACCAACTAATAATTGATTACCATTTGGATAAACAGTTTCCATATTTGACCAAACTGGTAGTGATTCACCAATTTTTTCTAAATTTCCATTGTCTTCAAAAGTAGTTAAAAAACTACGACTAATTACATATACAAATTTATCTACCACTGCGATTCTATTAACAGAACCTACAGATGCACTACTATTTCCTGCAAAAGAAGTTGGCACTTGAGATGGAGGGATAATTCTATTAGCATAGTCATAATAATAAACTTCTTGATGTCCCCAAAGCTGTTGAAAAATTTCACTATCCTCACCTACTTTTTCCGTCACTAATTCAAACTCAAAACCTATTAAATGTTCTCCATTCGCATTCTCAAAACTTTGGTTTCCTTTGAATGCATCTTTTACTCTAGATTCTAGTACTGGTTGGTTTTTATTAGATACATCTATTTTGACCATATCGTAGTAACTTTCAGCATAAAGCGTATTGCCAGCTACGAAATATTCTCTGTTTCCAGGAATATTGATAAAAGATAGATTTGTCGGATTCTCTGGATTGGTATTGTCTACTATGTGAATACCTTTGCCTTCTTCTCCTATCAATAATAGGTCCTCTGCTACAAATATTTTTCCTGCATTTTCAATTGGTTTAGCTCCTTCTAATAATGCTGTACTTCGAACTTCGTCCAAGTCTCCATAGATGGCAGTTGCTTTGGTATAAGTTACCTCAACGGAACCAAAATCTTTTGTACAAGATTGAAAAGTTAAAATGGAAAGTGGTAATAATAAGAGTAATAACTTACGCATAACAAGTGGGTTTGATTAGAAAATATGAAAATTTAGCACTGTCAATTAAACGTCGGGGAAGTGACATTTGCTATGCCCATCATGTTATTTAACTATTGTTAATATTAAAAATTATGATAGACCTTCCTTAGACCATTTGAATAATTTAATCCCCTATGTCAGACAGTAAATTTATTTGTAATTTTTTAAAAATAGTAGAGAAATGCAACTGGACTGCTTAAAACAGGGCTGTTCTGGTGCGTTTTGGGGTTAAATAGCCATAAATTACAAAGCATCTTCAGGTAATTTACCTAAAGATGCTTTGTAATTATTGTTATGCTTCAGGCATAAATTGCTAATGATGGCTTTTATTTATTTTTATTGACCTACTTTAACTGGAACACCATTATACCGCATCATCTTTATCTGAGTCGCATTATTCGCATATTTTTTAGTACCTACTAAAATCATAATGGCATCTGAAGACGAAGAACCTTGCACTTTCCATTGCGTCAAGGTTGGGCGTTCTCCACCTTCTAAAATGGTTAATAGGTTTTTCTCCTCATCTATTATCCATCTTCCAGGGGTAATAGCTCCATCATAAAAAGCAGTTTCTAAAGTATTATCAGGATTAAATTTGACCCATTTTCCAGTATATTCTTTGCCGCCTTCTGGATTGTTTATAACCACTGCTGCCTCATAATGCCACAATAAATTGGTGTAAAATTTTGTCGCATGCGCTGTTAACGGTCTTTCTTGAACCAAGGCGGATTCTTCTGGAGCTTCACTTTTAATTGGAGCAGTATTATTAGCAGATGGTGTAGGAAGGGTAGGAGTTTTTGGTGTTGAAGGATTATCTGTTGCGGCATTTTGATTACAAGCTATAAAACTAGCAAGTATAAAACATAGGAAATACATTTTCTTATTCATGGAATCGTTGGTTTTAATAAATGAGGGTTCGAAAATTTAGACATGTTTCAAGTTACATGGAATGTTCAAAAAAGTGTGTCAATATCACAAATTCATTTAGGGCGAACGAAAAGTCGTTTTTATAATATGTAATCGACTGATAAAAGTTAAAAACTGCTAAAATATTGGTTTGAAGATGCAATCTTCAAACATCGACTATCCATTTTTCAAAGGTTTATATATTACTTTTTTATCTGACGCTCTATTGAACTTTATCAGGTTCCGAACCCTCATTTAAACTATCCTGCTACCATTTCTGTTTCGACTAAAACTGATTTTTTAGCAGGTATTTTATAGGCCTTCCCGTATAAATTTACTTGA
>CALLVC010000099.1 GCA_938010785.1 uncultured Saprospiraceae bacterium | reverse complement strand
TTTAGCAGCCTTTTTCCGCTATTTTTTACCAAAAAATAAATCCGTAGCGGGTGCTATGCATTGATTTTTTGGCGAAAACTATCGAAAAAATTCAAGCTAAAAATTTTACCCGATTAATCAATCCGCATTACTTAATAATTTTTAAGTGCAAGTTCAAGTATCAAGTTCAAAAATTCCCTCTGAATAAAGGCTTAAAGTTTGAGTTTGAACTTGGTTCTTGAACTTGAACTTTGTTTAGTAGCTTACTTTTCAGTTGTTTTGCTTTGATACTTTGCTGTATTCATCAATTTGCCGTAATCTTTAGCATCCTTTCTTGAGGCCGGTCCACTTAATCTAGCACCTCCGATAGCAAAGTCAAATTCTTCCCAGTAACCAAATTGTCCATCTGAAGTAGCTATGGGCGAACCGTCAACTTTCACTACCCAAGAACCATCTCCCCAATCGCAGCAGATTCCATCTCCATATTCATCGAAGATAACAAATGTGTAGACACCTGTTGGCAAATCAATGTTTCTAGTCTTTTTCGTTCCATTTTGTCCATCTGCAAATGTTCCCCAAGACTTAACTACATTTCCATTTCCATCTTCGATAGCAAAACTTGTTTCTGAACCGAAATCATCTAAAGTCACTTGGATTTGTACTCGACTAGTGCTCTCATTGTCTCCATCTCCATTGTCTCCGCCGCCATTATCACCACCACCAGGAAGCGTATAAGCAGAAATGCTAGAGTAACTTGTCCAAGTATTATCTGCACATCTTGTTCTGATACGGTATTCGTAGGTTGTTCCTTCTATTAAATCGTTGATACGCTTTTGAGAGTTTGTTCCTGCTTTTCTAGTCCAAGCACCTCCTTGTGGTCGGTATTGGATTTGATACCGGATAGCATCTGTAATATCTTCCCAGTCAACTCGAATATCGGTTGCATTGATTTGTACGACAGAACTACTAGTTGGAGCAGTACAAGCATCGCCTGTGTCGCCACCGTTGTCACCACCGTCATCTGTTCCGTCACCACCGTCAGTTCCACCACCATTGTCACCACCGCCATCTGTTCCGTCGCCACCGTCAGTTCCACCACCATTGTCGCCACCGTCATCTGTTCCGTCGCCACCGTCAGTTCCACCACTATTGTCAGTTATCTCACCACAAACAGTCGATGCTGTTTTCAAACTTAAATTAGCACTTATCCAACTTTCCATTACCCCTGCTTGTCCAGCTGTAAACATATACATACAAGCGTCATTGGTATAATCCATGTAATTCATGTGTAAATCTGGTGTACCACAAGAAGTAATACCGATATTTGGGCAACCTGCATTATCAGAACCTTGACTTGGTGTATCCGCGATACCATCATCTTGGTTACAACCTCCCCCCCAAATGTGGTCTAGGTTTAGGTAGTGTCCAATTTCGTGTGTTAATGTTCTTCCCAAATCATAAGGAGATTGAGGACTTACACCTGCACATCCATTGCCCGCTCCAAAAGCATCTCGGTTAATGACTACACCATCTCCGTTTCCGCTTCCGCCTAGTGGCGAATAGCCTAACGCGCCGTCCGCGTCATTCACAAAAATATTGATGTATCCCGACCAAGCATTAGATTGGTCTCCATTTGTTTGATTAATCGTAACTGCTGCATCTCCATCGCTCAAACTAAAGCCTGAAGGGTGGTTTTTGGAAGCTAAACAAAATTCTATACAGGCTTCTCCAAAACTAACTCCTGGAAAAGTAGCAGAAGCATTATTTGTCCATTGAACAATGTCTGCATTCGTTCCTTGAATGTCCGCATTTAAGATGTCGATTTGTGTTTGTGCTAAGGCTACCAAACAAGCTCTATCTGCTGTAGTCCCTTGATAGTGAACCGCTACGGGTAATACGGTTGGGTTGCTACATAATGCTCTGCTTTCTGCTACATTTGTTCTCAATTGTCGCTCAAATCTTGCATTTCTTTCGTCGTATGCGCTCTTATATTCTGCGTCCTGTAATAAATGTTCCATGTGTGCTTCAGAGGAACAAGCTCTTTTTCTAGTAGTACTGTTATCAAAAACAGTTTGGTCAGTTTTTACGGTGGAACTCTCTGTGTTTTTTGAGGTTAACTCTTGGTCTTTGTTACAAGCTACCATTGCTAATGCCACTAAGGCCAATACGAAAAATCTTTTTAAAATATTCATTTTTAAAATGTTGTTTTGTAATACTAAAATTAAAACCCGACTGCTTTTTTTTGCGTGTTTTTAATTTGAAAGTTTTTAGTATTACCTCGGTTAAGAAAAAGGTTTAAAGGAAGGTAGTTGTTGCGCAATAAATTTATTATTAATTAATTTTTGTTCCTTATGCACTGTGAAGACGAAGAAAGAAATGCCCCCCCCTATCCTTTTTGAATTTTTTTTATTTTTTAATTCAACATCTATCCAAAAAATGTTCAATCAGTCCATAAAAATCAACCTATTAGTTGTTACAACTAATTAATTTTCAGTTATTTAAAGAGCAATGCAAGTGATTTTAGTAGTAGCCTATTGAGGAAAGATTTATTTTAAAAAAAATTATTTTCAGCCATTTCGAGTATATAGCTGCAAACAAACAAAGAATATTTTATACACTAATATCTTTTTTCAAACTATATAGATATACGCTATTATGCGTCAATTGGGGCAGTTGGCAGTTGGCAGTTGGCAGTTGGCAGTTGGCAGTTGGCAGTTGGCAGTTGGCAGTTGGCAGTTGGCAGTTGGCAGTTGGCAGTTGGCAGTTAAAATAAATATTAACGATTTAATAAATCAAAAATCAGGTCATTGTATTTGTAATCTTTCATGCTTTATTTTTTATAAATGAGTTATAGTTTTTGGAAATTGATTATTTCCTATTACACCTATTTATATCATAAGAATGAAAAGGTTACCCTTAAAATTTAAAAAATTGAAATTATTTAGTATTGGATTGGGAACACAATAAAAGTATGCTCTAAATACCATTGTTCTATGAGGTCTGCTTAGCTAGGAGTATTGACCTCGAATTTTGACGGATTGGGCATGAACAAACATCGTTTGTGAATCAATTGTGGGTGGGAGAGCTATGGATTTTCTCTATAGACGGTTTCAACTCTTTGCCCCAAGCCCTTCGCCCTCCGCTACCCCACTTCTCTTGCGAATTGCTTTAGTTTTTTAATCGTCTCTTTAATATCTGATTTCATTAGACCTGGATGGATTGGACACATACGTAATACCGTCAAATCGTCAATCTTAGTCGTCGTTATCATGGCAAATCCATCGTGCATTACTTTCTCGGCAATCTCTTTTGAATAAGTATCTATGGCTGAACGACTCGCTCCTTTGGGCGCATAAATGAAATTTAGAATACCTAATTGAGCAGGAGTGATAATTTTCCAATCTGCTTCTTTGCGCAACAACTTTTCTGTATAGTCCGCCATGTCCATTCCTTTCTGTATGGCTTTTTTAAACGCTTTTAAGCCAAAGGTTTTTAAAGACAGGTATAATTTTAAAGCTCGAAAAGAACGGGTTAGTTGAATCCCGTGGTCGTAATAATTAATTTCTTCTAAGCCTTTGGCTTTGGTATCTTCTAAATATTCCGCAGAGACTTGGAAAGTTGTTTTTAAATGATTGGCGTCTTTGACTAACAAGCAGCCCATTTCCATTGGTTGAAACCACCATTTGTGCGGGTCGAGCGTCAAAGAGTCCCCCATCTCAATTCCTTTCAAGGCTTTTCGACCTGTTTTAGTGAGCATCGCTGCTGCGCCATATGCTCCGTCAATGTGTAGCCAACAATTGTATTTTTCTGCAATTTTTGCCATTTTTTCAAGTGGGTCTACCGCACCTGCATTGGTTGTGCCAGCATTGCCGACTATGCAAAATGGCCGTAATCCTCTTTTCAAGTCTCGCTTAATCGCTTTTTCTAAGGCTTTGATATCGATTCTCAAATCTTGGTCAGTCGGTAAAGGACGACGATATTTTTCACCAATGCCTAATACTTTTAGTCCTTTTGCTAAAGAAGAATGCGTTTGATTGGAATAATAGACCACGCCTCTTTTGCCTTCGTCTTTTAATTTAATTTTTCGAGCTGTCGCAATAGCAGATAAATTCGCCATAGAACCTCCACTCAAAAAAAGGCCACCTCCTTTTTTAGGAAATCTACAAATATCCTTCAACCAATCTACTGTAATTCGCTCTATAGCCGCTGACCCTGACCCTGCCAACCAATGTCCATTGAACACATTAAATCCCTTGGCTAAAGTATCCGCCATGACGCCCATAAAATTTCCTGGAGATGGGATAAAAGCGTAAAATCTAGGATGGTCTACGTGCAAGATATTGGCAAAGACTTCTTGTTTGGCTTGGTCAATTAAATGGAGCGGATTTTGACCTTTGTTGGGAATGGTACCGCCTAGTTTTTCATTTAAATACTGGGGAGATTTTTGTGCATGGATTTTTAAGTCTTCCATGTCCGTTAGATGCTCGACTATGGTGTCAATTACTTTGTAGCCGATTCGGCGCATTTTTCTTTTGGAGAGGGCTATTGGGTTCTTTCGTTTTGTCATTTCACAAAAATAAAAAGGCACAAAAGCATCTATAAATTTAGCTCTTGTGCCTTTTGATTTAAAATTTAATTCTATTAATTAATCTAAATTGCGGACAACAGGTAGCAAAGCCTTTAGGCTTTCCCGTCACCGACCTTTAGGTCGATTTATTAAGTTTTAGAGGCCTAAAGGCCTTGGACAGGAAAGCCTGAAGGCTTTACTACCAGTTTATTCCAATGCTCCGCAACTTGGATTAATTACGATTAGTTTTTGCCTCAAACCATTTTCTCTGCTTTCTTAATCCGTGCTTTTAACGTATCCAAAAATTCAGGGTCATCGTCCAAACCTAAACCTTTTTTATAAATAGCCAGCGCATTTTCATAAACTGCCTTAACTGGTTTTTCTTCTCTTTTAATCAGCGCATCTGCCCATTCGATGTAGCCCCAAACAGAGTAATCAATTTTTTCATAAAAATCTTTGACGGCTTGTTCCCCTGCTTCATCTTTACCTATCAGAAAATTAGTTTTAATCAAAGTCCGCTGTAAATATTCCATTAGTTCTTCATCAGATGTTTCTGGAAACCGAGCTTTAAAGGACTCGATGAACTCGATGCGGTGTTCCATACATTCAGGATGTGCTTTTCCGGCAACGCCTAACTCTTCTCCTACTTCCCATATCCAACCACCCCAATCATAGTCTTCTGCTCCTTGGTTGTATTTTTCTATTAAAAGCGTAAAATCTTGGTAGGATTCAGGTGCGTTTTCGTGCAATGCTTCCCATGCTTTGATAAAATAATCACAACAGGCCTTCGAATCTTCTTCGTTCCGTTTTTCAAAGCCTTCTGTTATCCAGTTATTTATCTTTTTTAAAGTTGTTTGTTTTAGCATTTTCTTTTCCTCCATTTTTAGAATAAAAATCAATGTATTGGAACAAAAGTAAATAATTTCAAGGGCTTTGCCACCTTCACTACTCTTTTTTCCTATTTCCCTTCACCTTCTACTGTTACCTCATATGAAACTAAGGATGCCTATCGTTAATCTAGTATCCAAAATTAAAAACTAGAGTTATACAAAGTTTTGAAATTTCCCTTTTTAACCCATCCCCAACCCTTCCCTCCTGAGGGAAGGGAGTCGTTAAACCCTAAATTTTGTGCTAAAAATCGATAAGTTCTCCAATTTACCGAAAAAATAGTCCCCTTCCTTTTCAAGATGAAGAAGTGTAAGCTTCTGAACCGCAAGGATGGGTGGCTGGCTAGGGATGGGTTGGAAACGGACTATTATCAAAACTTCGTACACGCCTAATTAAAAACTAAAAAATATGAACTTTCCCAACTGGCCTCTATGGTTATTTTTTGTACTTTTTGCCATTGCTTTTAAAGCGGAAGACGCTCCTATAAAAACAGTTCCGTCAACTGTCTTGGCTCAAATACCAACCATCGAAAAAAATCACCAAACCTTAATCAATACCAATGGCAAAAATATAGCTACTCGGTTTCAATTACCCGATGGGTTTCAACGTGTAGCAACAGCAGAAAACTCTTTTGCGCATTACTTACGCCATTTACCGCTTCGGCCTGTAGGTACAAAAGTAAAATATTATAACGGTGCCATTAAAGAGAATCATGGTGTCTATGCTGGTGTGGTAGATATGGATATTGGCAACCGAGATTTGCAACAATGTGCGGATGCTATTATGCGACTGCGAGCGGAATATTTATGGCAAAAAGGAGCCTATGAAGACATTCATTTTAATTTCACGAATGGTTTCCGAGTCGATTATAGTAAATGGAGACAGGGATATAAAATTCGTATTAAAGGCAACCAGACCACTTGGTATAAGGCTAGGGAATCTGCTACTTCTTATAAAGATTTCAGAGCTTATATGAATTTAATTTTTGCTTATGCAGGTACCCTTTCTTTGTCTAAAGAATTACCTAAAGTAGCATTTGAAACTATGAAAATTGGAGATATTTTTATTCAAGGCGGGAGTCCTGGACATGCCATCATAGTCGTCGATATGGCCATCAACCCAACATCAGGCAAACAATTGTTTTTATTGGCGCAAAGCTATATGCCCGCCCAAGATATTCAAATTCTGCAAAACCCCATGAATGAAACTTTTGGACCTTGGTATTCTAATCAATTTTTTGGTGATTTGATTACCCCTGAATGGCGATTTGAACGAACGGATTTGAAAAGATTTGAGTAGTTTATTTAATGGATTAGGGCTACTAATTTGCCATAGCAATCAGTGAATCATACAAATCAATATACTGTTGGGCAGAATTTTCCCAAGAAAAATCTACCTTGGTAATACTTGTTCTAACAGCTTCAAAAGTTTTTTTCGTTTGATACAATGCAGCCGCTCGTTCCAGAGCTACAACTCCGTCGGCTACATTTAAATGAGTAAATTGGATGCCTCTACCATTACTTGATGCGATATCAATAACCGTATCTTTTAAGCCTCCTACTGCTCTCACCACTGGTATCGTCCCATATCGCATGGCATACATCTGATTGAGTCCACAAGGTTCTACTTTTGAGGGCATTATTAAAAAATCTGAACCCGCATACAATTGATGAGCTAACTGTTCATTATATTCTAAAGCTACATTGACTGCTTCGGGGTAACTTTGTTCTAATTGCTTTAATTGTGAATGTATTTGGGGTTCTCCTGTTCCTAGAATGATAAAAGCTGCTTTATTACCTTCTGCTATAAATCGCTCAATCATGGGTGCCAATAAACCCGCTCCTTTTTCTCCTGCTAGTCTACCTATGAAAGTAATCAACGGTAATTTATTAGGAATCGTAAATTTAGCTGTTAATGCTTGTCTATTTTTTTCTTTAAACGTTTTAAAACTTCGCTTTAAATTTTCTGCAATCAAGTGGTCTGTTTGGGGATTCCATACTTGCGCGTCAATGCCATTGAGTATCCCGACAGACTTTGTATATTCTTGCTTTAATAAAGGTGATAAATTACCTGAGCTTAACTGCAATTCGTTCATATAGGTCGGAGAAACGGTTGTTAATTTCCAAGCACATTTAATTGCCGCCGCTAAGGGATTAATCGCTCTATCCCAATCCAATAAACCTCCTACTCTTCCATCGAACAAAGGTAAATTTTGCACTTTTTCCCAACCAAAAGTACCATGATATTCTGCATTATGAATGGTAAAAACAGAAGGGATATTCTCCAAACGATTATAAATCGGGCAGTGCTTCATCATAAAAGGTACTAAGCCTGTATGATGGTCGTGGCAATGAATTACTTGTGGCAGTTCATTTAATTGGTTTACCCAATGTAAGGTGGCTTGCTGAAAACACAAACTCCGTTCCACTTCATCTTTAAAACCCTTTCCATTTTCATCTAAATAAACGCTAGGTCGGTCGTATTTGCCTGGAATATCTGCTACATAAAGTGGAAACCCCAATTCTCCATTTATTAATTTTTGTATACTAAAAGAAATGGGCGTTGACCCTAATTCAAAGCTACTCTTATATACCTCTTCCCATTCTTGGGTCGTTATCCATTTTGTGTGATATTTTGGAATAATAACGGTAGCAGGACAATCTGCTGTGGTTAAATACTTTGGTAGTGCACCTGCTACGTCTCCTAAACCACCGGCTTTAGCAGCGGGGTAACATTCTGCACTTATGTGAAGGACTTTCATAAATTTGGAGGTGTTTTGGTTATAAGTTTTGTAAGTGCTTAATGCTGGTCTGGAGACCAGCGGATATTCGGTTCCAATCTGGAGGCCAAGGCCGTCAGGCTAAGGGATTATTGACCGAAAAGCAGGAGATACTTTGAAAGTATCTCCTGCTAGGGGAGCCTAGAAAGCGATACTTTCAGCGTATCTCTTTCTTTAGCCTGACGGCTATGGTCTCCAGACTGGAAATTGCTATCTGTTCGTCTCCTGACGACCATGAATTAAGAGCTTACCATTCCTTTACAAACAACTATCTTTTAATATTTTATAATTGGCTAAAGGTAATATTTATTTTATTTCTCTAACTATTCTCCCTTTATTTTTTAATAATTTAATTCCCCCAATCCTTCTCTAAAAATCTCTGGTTCTCCATCAACAAGATTGACAACAGTAGAAGGCATATTATTCCCATAGCCACTATCAATAAATACATCTACTTTAGACTTAAAATCTTCATAAATTTCTTGCGGGTCTGTAAAATATTCTAATATCTCATCGTCCGAACGCAGCGACGTTGTCAAAATAGGTCGCCCCAAACCTTCTACAATAGCTAATGGAACAGGATGGTCGGGCACCCTTACCCCTATTGTTCTTTTCTTATTTTTAAATAATTTAGGCACTTCATTATTGGAAGGTAAAATGAAAGTAAAAGCGCCCGGCAAATTCTTTTTAAGCACTTTATAGGTTGGATTATCAATCGCTTTCGTGTAACTAGCAATTTGACCAATATCTTTACAAATAAAAGAAAGGTTTGCCGTCTTGTGGTCCAAATTTCGTAGCCGACATATTTTCTCTACTGCTTTTTGATTATTGATATCACAACCTAGACCATATACGGTATCAGTCGGATAAATAATAACACCACCACCTTTTAAGATGTCTACTATTTGGTGAATTTTTCGCCACTCCACATTACTCGGATTAATTCTCAATAACATAGTCCAGAAATTTATTTAAACGCTAATATCAATTATTTTTCCCCAATTTGCCGTATTCAGTACAAATAACCAATTATATCTTCAACAAAAAGAGAAGAATCTCGTAATTTCACAAGCATTTCTATGCGAAATTTCAATTTTTAGCTAAAGCTACCTATTTAATTTTATAAAAAGGCTTGCTCCCGCTGAATTCAACCATTAAAATTATAATCACATGAGGTCGATTCCTACATTTCTTTTTTTATTAGCAGCGCTTTGTTTAACAATCGGCTGTTACGAAAACAAAACTGCTCCTAAATATCCTATTGAAGGAGCTGTTGATTTAGCACAACCTGCTCCTGCAGCAACAGGAGGCGTTAACCCTGGCGTAAAACACTACACTTGCTCTAATAATTGTGCAGGTAGTGGAGGAGACGCAGCAGGAACTTGTCCTGTCTGTGGCAATGCTTACGTACATAATGATGCTTATCATAATAATACGGCAGCTCCAACTACTAATCCCGCAGCAGCAGCAGGTGCAGCTGGAGCGGCAGGTGCAGCTAATACACAAACTTCTACTTCTACCATCAACTTTACAGACCCTAATTCTACCGAACCTGCACAAAATGCAGCGGGTGTATGGCACTACACTTGTAGCGCTGGATGTGCTGGCGGCGCTGGTGCTGCAGGGACCTGTGCTTCGTGTGGTGGTGCTTTAGCACATAATACAGCTTATCATTAAACTGGGTACTGGATGCTGGATACTGGTAAGACTAGTATCTAGCATCCAGCATCAACTTTCATCGATATATTTTATCAATTCTTCTAAATTCCATGCATCTGATAACAGATGTGTGCCTATTTGTGTACGACAAAGACTGGTCAAATAAGCTCCACTTCCTGCCAATTTCCCAAAATCATAAGCTAAAGACCGAATATAGGTCCCTTTACTACAAGAAACTCTAAAACCTACTTCTGGCAATTCTACACGTGTGAACTCAAAATCGTATATAGTTACAGGTCGTGGTTTCACCTCTATCTTTTTGCCTTTTCGCGCTAGTTTATATAATGGCTGTCCCTCTACTTTAATGGCTGAATACATTGGAGGCAATTGCTCAATTGGTCCAATAAATTCTTCTCTGGTTTTATCCAATAGCAAATCATCAATATGCTCGGTTGGATAGGTTTGGTCTTCTTCTGTTTCCACATCGTAGGAAGGTGTCGTTGCACCTAACTTTAAGGTTCCCGTATACGTTTTCCCCATCCCTTGAAAGGTGTCCAATTTCTTGGTAAATTTTCCCGCACAGATAATTAATAAGCCAGTAGCCTTTGGGTCTAACGTTCCAGCATGCCCTACTTTTATTTTTTTGACTTGTAGCTTATTGCGTAACGCCCAACGAATCTTGTTTACTACATCAAAAGAGGTCCAATCTAATGGTTTGTCAACCAATAAAGTCGCTCCTGCCTGAAAATCGTATTTTTCCATACTTCTTTTTATAAGGCAAAGTAAAATAATTAATTAGCCATTTATGAGTTCATCTTTTTTACTAGCATCCCGTCCGCTATGCGGTTCACAAACAGTGTTTGTTTATGTTGAAAATGCCTGCCTCTGCCGGCAGGCAGGCTCGACATAGCGGTGCTATGTCTGTAAGCCTCCCATCCGCTTTGCGGTTCACCCGTACGGGTTCATGCCTTGTCTAGAAAAAAATATTTCCTCAAAATGACCACTTTATTAATTTATTTTGCCTAAGTATAATTCAAGTATCGGCTAACATTATCTAAAATAGACTTATTATCTAAAATAGACTTATTATCTGATAACTGTTTTGTAACTATTCAATCGAGAACAGAGAGTAGAGATTAGAGACTTGAAATAAGTAAAATTGCCTTTTAATCGATAAAAAAGTCTAGGTTTTCCAACAAGTAATCTCTTTTCTCTGTTCTCTACTCTCTTTTCTCAAAACTGTATGGTTTTGAATAAAAAGACAAAAATAGTTCTATTACCAAATTAATCCCGTAAAACTTAATATTATTATCTTTGGAGCAGTATATAGCCTATGTTAAATATCCCTATAAATATCACAGAACTTTTTCCTTCACTAACAGAAAGACCTTTACAAAAAGAAATCTTTGAAAAGGGGGTTCTCTTTTCTTTTGCCTCGGGAGAAGTCTTAATGGATTACGGTAGAAATATTTCACACATTCCACTTATTATCAATGGAGGCCTTCGGATTCTAAGAGAAGATGCTCATTCTGGTAAAGAAGTATTTTTATACTACCTAAAATCAGGTGAGACTTGCGCTATGTCTATGACCTGTTGTGCTCAACACCAAAAGAGTCAAATCAAAGCTATTGCAGAAGATAATACTCAACTTATCATGGTTCCCGTTCAGCAAATGGAAATCTGGTTGAAAAAATACCCTTCTTGGAAAAATTTCATCTTTCAAACCTACCAAAGTTCTTATGATAAATTAATGAATCATATTGAAGCCATTTCTTTCCAAAAATTAGACCAACGATTATTGACTTACCTACAAGAAAAAGCAAAAATTAATAACAAAAATGCCTTTCATATCACCCACCAAGAAATTGCTAATGAACTGAACAGCTCAAGGGAAGCCGTATCTCGATTGTTAAAAAAAATGGAGCAAGAAAACATCATCGAATTAGGAAGGAATTACATAAAAATTGACCTTATTTGACTCCTCTTAATAGTAAGTAGGGCGAACGAAAAGTTGTTAATATTATATATAAATACTTGATAACTAGCATTTTAAATCTATAAAAAGTAAGTTCTCAATAGTTTGTCTTAAAGTACCGACGAATTCATTCGTCGTTAAAAAGTAAGCCTATCAAAAGAATTAACGACGAATGAATTCGTCGGTACATTGAGAACTTCAAACTACAAATTATTCGACGAAAATATAAATTTATTTTTATTGCGATCCCTACTAGCAATTGGCTTTATAAAATTTTATATTTGTGGCAAATAAAAAATGAATATGTGTTCTTTTTCAATTGAAATTCGTTGAAAAAGAGAATTACCACTTCACTAACACTATAAAATTCTATATTACTTAAACTCCTAAAGGTGCAAATTCTATTTGTTTGCCTTAATGAGTCTAAGAGTCTATCTAAATTTTATCGCCCCGATAACTAGTTTTTTGTGGACCTGACATTCAAATTGTTTTTCATTTAGCTCGCTAAGTGCTAAAAAAATTGTTATTCAGAACTTCAAACTACAAATTATCTGTTCGTTAAATTTTTAGACTTTCTCTAAGGAATGGTACATTAATAAATTGCGTTTTTATGAGCAGTTATTTTTGTTTATACAAAGCATGAAAAGCGAAAACTTTGGACCACGAAGTGGGCGCGGGCTGCTCTCAGAGATAGCCTAGCTATTACGTTCCAATAGCTACCGGGATTCAACGATGTAGAAAATAAAAAAAACAATCAGAAGAATGTAAATTTTTTATTGAACTATTCAGTAGCAAGCAAAAAGTAAATCGGTCGTTTAGCGCTAATTATTTTGTGCAAAAACTAGGTATTTTTTGAGGATATAATCCCGATAGCTATCGGGATAGCTGATAAAAATAACGAAATTATTGGGCAAAAGAATAGCTCGAAAATGACGGAGATATTATTTACGCGTTACTAACTAAGTAAAATAGCGTGCTATATATAGTGAAGTGGTTCTTTTTTCCTTCCTTCAAAGCTTGTTTAACCTTTATACCTTGTCCTAAAAAAAATCACCTTTTTATCTTCTAATACAATCTCCCAATAATCTCTTACTTCTCGACTATCATCCCATCTTGTTTTTTCTTATTTTTGGAGCATTCTCAGGAATGGTACATTAATAAATTGCGTTTTTATGCGCAGTTACCTGCCTGCCGGCAGAGGCAGTTTTTTTTCTTATTCAAGGCATGAACCCGTACGGGTGAACCGCTTGCGGACGGGATGCTAAAGAACAAGTAGAAGAATGTAAATTTATTATTGAACTATTCCTCATTTTTTCAACCATTAATTTGTTTATGAAAAAGCCTAAATATACGCTACCCATAGAAAGAGAAGAAAATATTAAAATTTCCAAACCAATGGATACGGCAGTTGGTGTTACGGCTGTTACCTCCTCTTTTGCAAATGGTTTTGGTCAAATGGATTGGATAAGATGTTCCAAGGCTTTTTTAAATTTAAATCAAACGAAAGGCTTTGATTGCCCTAGTTGTGCTTGGCCCGACCCGAAACCAAGTGGGCGTTCGAGTATTGCGGAATATTGTGAAAATGGAGCTAAAGCCGTCGCAGAAGAAGCAACAGATGCTAGAGTAACTCCTGAATTCTTCGCCAAACATAGCATCGAAGAAATGAATACTTGGTCTGAACGAAAACTTGGAAAAACCGGGCGGATAACAGAGCCGATGATTTTGAGAAAAGGGGCAAGTCATTATGAACCTATTAGTTGGGACGATGCTTTTACACATATTGCTAAAAAACTCAATGAATTAGCTTCGCCCGATGAAGCTGTTTTTTATACTTCTGGGAGAACCAGTAATGAGGCCGCTTTTTTATATCAATTATTTGTTCGCCAATTTGGCACCAACAATCTACCTGATTGCTCTAATATGTGTCACGAAGCAACAGGAAAAGGCTTGTCTAAAACGATTGGGATTGGAAAAGGAACGGTCAAATTGGAAGATTTTTATGTCGCTGATTTGATTATGGTAATTGGGCAAAACCCTGGCACCAATCACCCTAGAATGTTGTCCGCTTTGCAAAAAGCAAAACGAAAGGGGGCTAAAATCATTACCGTTAACCCTTTGGAGGAAACTGCCTTTAAAAAATTTAAAAATCCGCAAGAAATTAGAGGCTGGATTGGTGGCGGTACGCAAATCTCTGACCTCTTTTTGCAAGTCAAAGTCAAAGGGGATATTGCTTTGCTCAAAGCGATTATGTGTGTCTTATTGGAAATGGAGGAAGCAAATCCCGGTACTGTTTTTAATCAAGCGTTTATTGAGCAACAAACGGAAGGTTTTGATGCCTTGATTGCTGACTTAAAAACACAAGACAAATGGATTTTAGCCGATGCTGCGGGTATTCCAATTGGAGATATAGAAGCAGCTGCAGCACTCATTCGAGACCATAAACGTATGCTTATTTGTTGGGCAATGGGCATTACCCAACATGAAAATGGCGTGCAAAATGTACAAGAAATAGTCAACCTACTTTTATTACGAGGTAGCATCGGTATTCCCGGTGCTGGTGCTTGTCCTGTACGTGGACACAGTAATGTGCAAGGTGACCGAACGATGGGTATCTGGGAACATTTAAAACCTGCTTTAAAAGAAAAATTGGAAACTAATTTCAACTTTGAAGCACCGAGTGCAGTCGGCTATAATGCCGTGCAAGCTATTCAAGCTATGCACGAAAATAAAGTGCGGGTTTTCTTTAGCATGGGCGGAAATTTATTGCTCGCTGCTCCCGATACAGAGTATACCGCAGATGGTATGCGCAATTGCGATTTGACCGTCATGGTCAGTACAAAACCTAATCGAAATCATTTGGTGACGGGTAAAGAAGCCATCATTTTACCTTGTTTGGGCCGAACAGAATTAGATGTTCAAGATGCAGGTAATCAATTTGTGAGTGTAGAAAATTCGATGGGTATCGTCCACAAATCGGAAGGGGTCCTTACTCCTGCTTCTGACCACTTATTAAGTGAACCAATGATTGTTGCCAAATTAGCCTCCGCTACTTTAGGAAATAAGACAAAAACAGATTGGCTTACTTTAGGAGGTAATTATGACCTAATTAGAGCTAAAATTGAAGCTTGTATTGCTGGGTTTGATAATTATAACGAACGTGTCAGACGGAAAGGTGGGTTTTATTTACCGAATGGGCCAAGAGAACAAAAGTTTACAACTGCTGACGGAAAAGCACACTTTACCGTTAATCCTGTGCCTGATAATACTTTAAAGGCTGGTGAATTATTAATGACTACTATTAGAAGTCACGACCAATTTAATACCACGATTTATGGAGATGATGACCGCTATCGAGGCATTGCCAATGGTCGAAGGGTAGCGATGATGAACGAAGAGGATATGCAAGCGGCGGGGGTTCAACAAGGAGATTATATTGATTTATATAGCCATTTTAATCAAGTGGAACGCATGGCCCCTCATTTTATGGTCGTGAAATATAATATCCCAAAAGGGAGTATTGCGACGTATTTTCCCGAAGCGAATGTGCTTGTGCCCATTGACCAATATGATAAGAAGAGTTACACGCCTGCTTCTAAATCGGTGGTGGTGACGGTGAAGAAGGTTGAGGTTGTTTAAGTTGGTAGAAAAGCCTTTAGGCTTTCCTGTTAGGTGACCTTCAGGTCAGCGTACTATTTAACACAGACCTAAAGGTCTTAGACGGGAAAGCCTAAAGGCTTTTCTACCAAATATATCCTAGTTTATCAAATCATTACACCAAATCTAGTTCGTGGAGCAGAAATTTATGCGGCTTATAAAGGTCAAAACCTAAGAGCTGGTATTAGTGTAGCCAGTATTCAATCTTCGCTAGAAAATGACGGTAATGCTATTCCTACTGATTATGATTTGAGCTATTTTTTAAGAACTACTTTACAGTATAAAATAGCTGGTCTTTGGGAACTAGGACTCGTTTATTGGCAACGCCAAGGTCGGTATTATTTGCCCGTTAGTCAAAGCTATTTTGATGAACAGACCAATACTTTTGCGCCCATTTTTGCCGCCCAACACGAGGGGCTTCGATTACCCGATTATCACAAAATGGACCTCAGTATTTCCAGAATTATTGGTTTGCCTTTTGGCTCTGCGGTTCTTTATGCTAATGCTACTAATTTACTCGATTTTAAGAACGTTCGTGACTATAATTATAATGAAGATTATAGCCAACGCTTTGCGGAATATTTGAATCGGCGAGTGGTATTTTTTGGAGTGGTCTTGAATTGGGAGTGAGCTTATTTTTATGTGATTTTAAATCTAAAAAAACCTTTTAGAGAAATTAGCCAAACTTCTATTTATTTTTTACCTAAATTTACTTCAATAAATTCAAAATGAACTCATCAAAATGAAACTGACATCCCATCAATTATATGATAAATTAATAAAAGATTATAAAATTATAGGTCAGAAGGGTGTTATTAATTTTACATTAAAAGATTTGACAATTGCAGTAGAAACAAAAGATTCTGTTGGTAATTTACTGCAAGAATGGCTTAAAGCTTGGTTAAAACAAAATAACATCTTTTTTGAAGAAAATAAGAATACTCAAAGTTTTCCTGATTTTTATTTAAATAATACAAACTTAAAAGAAGGACTTTTAGAAATAAAATCTTTTGATTGGAAAAGAGGGCCTGGATTTGATTTAGCAAATTTTGATTCCTATTGTAATTCTTTACTTACAGATGCTTACAGACTAGATTCAGATTATCTAATTTTTGCTTATGAGCTTATTGGTAGTGAATTAAGTATCAAGAATGTATGGCTCAAAAAAATATGGGAACTTGCATGTCCAAGTGGTACGTACCCTATAAAAGTTCAGGAGAAAAAAAATATAATATACAACTTGAGGCCATCTACTTGGTATTCTGAGAGAAGTAGATTCAAACCATTCAACTCAAAAGAAGCATTCCTATCTGCATTAAATAATACTAGATATCAATATGCTCAAACAAGAAAGGATAATTCTCACTGGTTAAGAAAAGTATTAAAAAATTACAAGACTCATACGGGGACGGTACTTGTTGTTAATTGATTATAACTAGCATATATTTCTGCGGTTCTAATCGCTACAGCTTCCATAACTGGCACAGCCACCGTATTCCCTAATAAATCAAATGCTTCTTTTTCTTTTACTGGTATTTTATACCACTCTGGATACCCAAAAAGTCTTAAACCTTCTCGAATAGATAATTTTCGCAACCCACTACCATCTACCACTGCTATTCTAGAAACATCTGTGGCAACTAAAGTAGGAGCTATATCTTCTGGATCTAAAATCTTATTAATTTCAAAACTCAATTTTCCCGTAACTATATTATATCCTTTTGGTAAATCTTCATCAAAAGTTCTAAATTTTTTGATACCCCCATTTTCAGTTACTTCTCGCACTAGTTTTTTAGGATGTTCAAATTTCAAGTATCCTTTATCCACCAAATCATCTAAAAGTTCCTTTAATTTTTTATCAGGAAAAAAGGTATTTATCTGTTCTAATGATAGCGACATTCCGTCCATCCAATCAATGCCATTTTCTTCTGCCCATTTTTTCTTCCTTCGCTCTTTAAATAATTTATTTAATAAAAGCTTCTGTTTGGGGCTTACAGCTCCTTTTATTTCTATATCCCAACTGTGAATATTATTCTTTCCTCCTCTTTTATCTTTGATAGATTTTCCATAAAGTTCTTCAATAGAATAGTTTTGTAGCAACTTTTTTGTAAAAGTCGTACTTACTGTATCCAATCCTGTCTCTAATATCTCTCTTAATTTTGCTCGCTTCGTGGGAAAATCAGTCAAATCAATTTCTTTTTCTCTTGTTCCCACTATAAACACTCTTTTTCTGGATTGTGGCAAATTAAAATCAATAGAATCTAATAAATTATAGGAGACCTGATAACCCAATTCTCTTAATTTAATCAATATTGTTTTTAAAGTGCGTCCTATTTTATCTTTCTTATTCTCTAAATCATGTTTTATTAACCCCTCAACATTTTCTAAAATGAAACCGTAAGGTTTTTTTGCTTCTAAAATTCGTTCAATCTCAAAAAATAAAGTGCCCCTTGTGTCTTGAAAACCAAAACGCTTTCCGCTTGCACTAAATGGTTGACAAGGAAATCCTCCTAATAGGAAATCAAAATCAGGTATAGCTTCATTTCTAACCTTAAAAATATCCCCAACAAAATTTTCTCCTGAAAAATTTGCCATCAAAGTTTTTATAGCATAAGGTTTTATTTCTGAGGTCATCACACATTCCGTCTCAAAACCATGTTTTTTAAAAGCATTTTCAAACCCTAATTTCATTCCTCCCATACCCGCAAATAAATCAATAAATTTAACTTTTCTCTTATGCATTTTTTGATTTTTTTTGATAACTCACTACGGCTTCGGCAGCAATACTTAATGTACTTTTCTCTCTTCCTAAAAATAATTGATCACAATCTAAAACATATAAACATTGTAGTAAAAAAGCAGCACTAAAAGTCCCTCGGCTTATTTTACTATCAATACTTGATTTTGTCTCTTCAATACCTAATTGATTTAGTTCTAATGCCAGCATTTTATGAGATATACCTTTTCTTATTAACTCCGACTTTAATAACCTTTTTGCTTTAAGTTTCCAGTCATCCATAAATAGATATTTTTTGCAAAAATGCAAAAAAATATTTAAATATGAAAAAATATCTTAAATTTTAAACAAAAAATATTTTTTTATATTTACGAACACAAATAATTTTATTACTCTCTACTAAAAATTACCTCTCCTTCTTTTATCGTTTCTAATACCTTAATATCTTTAATTTTATCGGCTGCTACCGTCAAAGGATTTTCGGCCAAAATGACAAAATCTGCCAACTTTCCTACTTTAATGGACCCTTTTACCTCCTCTTGCTTATGCTGATAAGCGGAGTTAATAGTAATCGCTTTTAATCCCTCATATGGTGTCAGTTGCTGGTCTTTGCCAAGCGTGATGCCACTTCGAGTTGTTCGATTAACTGCGGTGCCTAATAAAAATAATTGGTCTATAGGCGTGACTGGAAAATCGGTATGATTGGTGCAAACAATGCCCATATCCATCGAGGCTTTTAGTGGGCTTAAAAACGAGGCTCTTTCTTCTCCTAAATTTTCTAAATGGGTATCGCCCCAAAAGAAAGCATGATTGGAGAAATAAGCAGGTATCATCTTATGTTTTTTGTACAACTCCAATTGGTCTGGTCGAACAAATTGAGAGTGAATAATGACACTTCTTAAATCTTCTGGCACATTAGCCATCGAATCTATGACCGACTGATGCGTTTCTAAAAACAAATCTATCGCACCGTCTCCATTCGCATGGGTATACAATTGAATGCCCGCTTCATAGCACTGTTTCATCACATCTGCCATTTGTGCTTTCGTTAAATTGGGGAAGCCTTTGCAATCATGCGCACATCCTGGTACTTCGGTCAAATAGGGCTTGCTAAAAAAAGCGGTTTTCCCTTGTGGTGAACCATCTGATACTATTTTAACTCCAGCTAACCGAAGTCGATTATTTCGCTTACCAAAATCCTGCCCGTGATTGGTCAAAAATTGCTTTAGCTCTAAAAATCCTGCAAGTACTTCTACATCTAATTTCAATTTTCCAATCGACGCTGCTTTTTGTAATAATTGGTAGGTTTTATAATCTGTAAATCCATCCTGCGCGGAAGTAACTCCATGAGAAGCGTATAAATTTTGAACCTCCTCTAATAAGACCATTAACTGTTCTGGTGTCGGCAATGGTAAACCTTTTCTAACAGCATAAACTGCCGTTTCTTGCACCAATCCATTGGGTTCGTTAGAATTTGGCATTCGGACAATCATTCCACCGTCAGGATTTTTGGTATTTTCATCAATCCCTACTTTAGCTAAAGCGGTACTATTAATGACTGCCATGTGCCCAGATACGTGCATGAGAAAGACTGGATTATCGGGAAACATTTCATCTAAGTCCAATTTGGTAGGATGCCTTTTTTCGTCCAATAAATCGGGGTCATAGCCCCACCCTACTATCCATTCTCCTTTGGCAATATTATTTTTCTCTTGGTGTGTTTTTAACTTCTGTAGAATATCCGCAATATTATTTACGGTACTGACTGGTGGAGAAGAAATATTGGCTTGTCCTAATAAAACCATCCCCATCGCAATATGACTATGCGCATCTATAAATCCTGGTAAAAGCGTCTTTCCTTCTAAATCAATTACCTTTGTGTCCTCTCCTTGATGTTGGTCTACTAAGGAGGTCTCGCTAACTGCCAAAATCTTACCATCCTTCACGGCTACAGAAGTCGCCTTATCTGCTTCTCCTTCCATTGTTATGACGGTACCATTTTGGTAAATTAAATCTGCTATTTCTCCTTTAGGTGTTGGTTGGCAGGCAAATAATAGCGCTATAAAAATTAGGCTGATGAGTTGTTTGAGCATTTTCGTTTTATCTTTATCCTTGATTAAAATATTTCCTCAAGGTAAGGCAAATTGTTGAAAATACCATTTATTTATGAAGTGGCTAATGTGTTTTTAAATTAAAATGCGTTCCTTTATGGACTTCTTTTTCACAAGTATGGCTAGGGTTATATTGGCACAATTGGGCAAAACCCAATTACCCCCGTTTTATTATCAACCAAAATTTATTTCTGTTGAAAATCATCACCAAAAATACCGCCCGTTCTTTTGTCTTAGACCATCAATTACCGACTCCTAAAAAAGGTAAAAAGGGGGTACTTGAAACGATTGAACAGCTAGGCTATGTACAAATTGATACTATCTCTGTTGTCCAACGAGCGCATCATCATGTCCTATGGACTAGAGTGCCTAATTATCAAGCCGATTTTTTAAGCACCTTAGTAGAAAAAGATAAAAAAGTCTATGATTATTGGGCGCATGCTGCCAGTTTTTTGCCAATGAAAGATTATCGGTTTAGCTTATATAGAAAATGGGAAAAAACACAAAAGGATAAACACTGGTACCAAAAGAATCCTCAAAATATGGCCTATGTGCTTGACCAAATTAAAGAACGGGGTCCCATGATGTCAAAGGATTTTGATAAAGGTACGTTTGTCAAAATACAAGGATGGGGATTGCCACCCATCAAGCAGGCTTTAATGCACCTGTTTATGGACGGGCGGATTATGATTGTAGGGCGAAAAGGCTTTCAAAAAATCTACGACTTACCCGAGCGTTTTTTACCAGCCGAAGTAAACACAGATTTACCAACTAGGGACGAATACATCGAACATATTATTCGAAGAGATATTGGCGCGCATGGACTCATCACCACGAAATCTATCGGGCACCTCTTAAAAATTTCTATTAAAGAAAAACAGGCGATAATAGATAAGCTTGTTCAAAAGGGAGAACTATGTCCAATTCAAATTAAAAACCTAGTCACTACCCCTTATTATGCTTTTACGGATTCAATAGACAGCTATTCCCCTGCTAGAAAAACTAAAAAATTACATATCCTTTCTCCTTTTGACAATTTAGTCATTTTGAGAAAACGAGTCGAACAACTCTTTGACTTCTCTTACCTTTTGGAATGCTATGTGACTGCTAAAAAACGAAAGGTGGGGTATTTTAGTTTACCTATTTTATATGATAAAAACTTTATAGGACAAATAGATGTAAAGGCAGATAGAAAGACGAAAATCCTTTGGATAAGAAATTTAGTTTGGGAAGATGGTTTGAAAAATTCAGACGAATTTCATGCCCCTTTTCTAAAAAAATTAAAGGCTTTTATGGCCTTTAATAATTGTGAAGCGCTTAAATCTGAATCACCTACTTTTGCTGCGATTGCCAAAGATGTAAACCCATAACTAAAGTACACAATAGTAAACCTAAGAACTCTCTGGTTAATTCAATATGTGGCTTTTTGGCTTGCATAGATTCGGTAATGGATTCTGCCCCCGTATTCATCCAATCTATAAAATCTGGTAATAATATGCCTAAACCAATCACGCAACTAGCTAGACCGATTCGTATCAACCAAGTGGGATATATTTTTACAGCTGCAAGACCTGACACAATTGCTATAAAAGAATAAACACTAATCCACAACCATGGGTCTGGGTCATTGTATTGTACAATAGCAAATACTGTAAAAAGTAGGGCAAGGGTAATATTTACCAATTTCATGATATGGGTTGTATATAACTGTGTTTATGTAACTTAAACCTAAAATTAACAAAAGTAAATATTGTTAAAAAATATATCTATTATTAATTTTTATAAAATACTATAATTTATTCCAGCAAAGCGATATTTCTGCTATTTAAATACAAAAAAAACTTATTTGTTGTTTTTTTCCTATCTTATACAACCCTTCTATCCTATTTCATCCTCTTTTAATTAACATCTTTAAAGAAGGCAGGCTGTAATCAAAAAATGACCGACACCAAAATGGTAAAAGTGGCAATAATCTAAGTGGGCTTTATTTGGGAAGTACAATTGGTAGGCAGCATTGACAAAGACCTGGTTTTACTAGTGTAACGACTGCTGATGGACGTACATTATACCCCTTACATTAAGAGTAATTTTCAATATAGTACCCTAAATATCGGTTGGCAACGGAGGTTTAACAAAAAAGGTTTTTTGCATCTGCAATTCGATATAATGAAGCATTTGACTTTCCAGTAGAATTATTAACACCAGAAGAAAGTGCATATTTTAAACAACTTCCTAAATGGCAGTCCTTAATGACTTATAAAGTAGGTCTTGGAATTGCTTTAGGCAAAACAGAGAATACACAAGTTAAGAAACCCATTTTGGAGTACAACAAAGAAGATTTGTCTATGTGGAAACTAGATTTATTACCAATTTTTCTTGGGACAGGAAGAAATAACTTGCTAAGTAAAATCAGTATTGGGTACGAACAAGGAATAAAACGAACTGCCTTTTCCATCAATACCAATCTTACCTACTTACATTATGGGAAACAGGATTATGCCTATTATGATGGGTATTTAAGCTTACAAATTTCACCACGATTTTACTATAATTTATCAAAAAAATCAACCGTTAATAGTCTTTCTGCTAATTACTTTTCAATCCGTAATCAATGGGATATTAGAGCGTCAGACAAAAAAGTAATAAATATCCGTGTTCCTTCACTAATCCGTGGTATTGATTACTACCACGGATTAGTGAAGGAACACAGATATTAGTTGATATTAAATTACAATAATATTTTTTGTAATATCAATTTTTTATCTGACGCTCTATATCCTGAAGCTTAACTGATTATCAGGCAGATATACCTGATTTAGTAAGCTTATGTTTCTATAAAAACGAGGACCTTTAAAATATTTCACAAAATTGGCTGAAATGGGTCATTTGAAAGACCAAAACTAGTCAAATCTGTTGCTGCTTTTAAATTGGTAATATCTATACCTAAAACCTTACTAGCATGGTTCGTAGCTATTTTAGCGCCTGTAGAAAGAGTCGTATAATCTTCCCAAGTGAACTCCATACCGCCTACAGGAATAATAGAAACCCACATTTTGTAGCTAGTTGGTAATCCATTTTCATCTAAACTCCATAAATAGGAATCACCAGGTGTAACACCTCCAGATTTGTAAGTAATCATTAGACCTTTGCTGCCGTCGGGCATATCTACAATACTTCTTTCTGTACCGGGGTCAAATACTTTAGCAGGTGCATTTAGCCAAAAAGAATCATTACAAAAATGCGCCCATGCTGCTTTGACCAATTTATCTCCTTCATCACCAGTTATTTCTACGCCGTTTTTCCATGCTCTACCAGTTGTTTCATCAAGAGTAACTAATACTTCATTCTCCTCCCAGTTAACTTTGACTAAATTTCTTTTTTTATCCCATAAAAAGTCATGAGCACCTTTAAAGGTCCATTGGACTACACCAGTGGTGTCCCAAGCAGGTTTATCAATAGCCATCAATACTTTATTAGCGAGTGCATCCGCTGCTGCGCCTGTTGTTCCAGTTGGTTTAGCTTCACTCGATACTTTAATAAATATAAATAAACCAAGAAATAATAAGGCAATGATGCCTAGTAACCATTTAAGAATACGCATATTATTAAGTTTTTTGATATTATAGAAATTACTCAAAGGTAAGTTTTTACTACACTTTAGGAGAGGTTTACCTCTTAAATCTTTCTCCTTCGCATATTATTCTTTAAATTAGCTTTCTATTTTGACTAGCGGTCACTATACTTTTATAGTTTAATTTGGTAATTCTTTTATGAGCATCATTTTTTGGCATAAAAAAACAATAATTTCCCTGTTTCTTATGAGCATTTCCTTTTTAGGAATCGGCCAAGAAAATGTGGATTTATTTGATAAAAAATGGACCGAAGCTCAGGCGTACTTAGCAGATGGTCAAATGGAAAGTTTACTGGTGACCATCAAAGAATTGGAAAGCTTATCCAAGGCTAAGAATACGACTCACTTAGGTAAAATAGCCTATCTCCAAGGCGAATACTGGCATGCAAAAGAAAACTGGAATAAAGCAATTAATTTTTTAAATACAACAAAAACATATTTACAAAGAGATACGGCTGAATTAGTCTACTTGGCAGAATCCTATCTAGTACTAGGTTCTTGTTATCATGAACTAGAAGAGTTAGATAGCAGTATAGTAAATTATAAGAAATCCTTAGCGCTGAAACAAAAAATATATAATGCACCACATGTCAAACTAAGTAACCTATATTTTAATATCGGTTTCTTATATCAAACAAAAGAACAGTTTATTAAATCAGATGAGGCTTTCGAGCAAGGATTAGCGATTCTGAAAAAGATACATCCTAAAGAAAATGCAGAAAATGCTGATTTTTATGAGGAGTTAGGTTTTAATGCTTTTTCTAAAGGCGATTTTGTAGAAGCCATTAAGTTCTTAAGAAAAGCTTTAGTATTAAAGCAAAGTGAACTTGGAGAAAATCATGAAGATTTAGCTTATACCTACAAATATTTGGGAGATGCTTATGATCAAAATGAACTTTATGGAGAAGCTATCAACTATTTTTATAAAGCTTTACAGATAGTAGAAAAACAACAAAAGAGAGATATTTTTCGAGAAGGAATGTTACATTTTAATATAGGTGATGTTTATGCAAAGCTTAAGGATTATAAAAAAGCGTACAAATACTTGGATAAAGCATTGGTCATAGATAAAGAGAACCCTTTTTTATTACCAGCAGTTCATCGGATTAAAGGAATTGAAGCCTCTCTTAACAAAAAAAACACGGCAGCTAATATTCATTTTGACATAGCCATTGAAGGATTCAAAAAGATTGAAAAAAATGATAAAGATTATTTGTTGAATACTTATAAAGCTATAGCAGGACATCATATATCAGTCAATAATTTAGAAGTTGCATTGTTAGCTATAAATAAAGCCATTAAACTTGGCGAAAAGTACTACCAAGAAAGACCAGTCGAACTTTTTGATTTATACCTAATAAAAGGAGCATGTTTTCGACAACTAAAAGATACTGCAAAATCGACTTCTGCCTATTCAGCAGCTTTCAAAGCAAATGGTGAAACGAGTGATGAAATGTTGTTAACAATTAAACAACTTAAAAATCTTGTTTCTCTAAATTTGGAATATGCAGCACTATATCAGAATCGATTAAATAATGAGACAACGGATTTGTTAAAAATAGATAGTTTACTTACTTCCACGATAGTGCTGGTAGATTATATTAATAAAAATTATCAGGAAAGGAGTACTAAGGAAAACTTCATAGATGAATACCACAAGGTTTTTAGTATGGCAATTCAAACAAAACTTGGATTGTATGCCCAAACGAGCAAAAAGAAATATTTGGAAGCGGCCTTTGGTTTATCTGAGAAAAGTAAGAATTTAATTTTATTGGAAACGATAAAAAATATCAGTGCCTTTGAATTAGCGGGTATTCCAGATACACTTATCGAGCAGCAAAAAAAGTTAAGAAATAATATTACCTATCTAGAAAATAGACGGTATGAAGAAAATCAAAAAGCGGAGATAGATAGAGCCATAGTAAGAGAGCTAAACGGGGATATTTTTGATTTAAAACAAGAACGACAAGTGTTAGTCGATAAAATCGGTAAGGATTATCCAGATTATTATGAACTAAAATTTGAGCCTACCTTTATTTCAATAAAAGAGATTCAGCAAAAGATACTAAAACGGGACCAATCTATTCTTGAATACTTTATTGATGAAAATGTTATGTATGCATTTTTGATACAGCAAGACGATTTTCAAGTTTTTACCTTACCGATAAAAGCTGATTTAGATATAAAAATCAATAAGTTTAGGGAAAGTATTTATAGTTATAGACCGTCTTCAATAAATACGACTGAGAATACCAACTTAATTAATAGCACAAATCAATTAGGGTTTGAGTTATACCAATTATTAATTCAACCAATAGAAGCTCACCTAACGGAGAGAATCATACTGATTACAGACGGAGCAATTAGTCATTTGCCTTTCGATGCATTATTAACGGCAAAACCTAATAAGGATGAAGACTTTACGAATGTGAATTATTTAATGGAACAGTATCAAATTAGTTATGCCCATTCAGTAAATTGGTTGAGCGAACTTTATGGAAAAGAAGTACTAGAATTTGACCAAAACTTTGTTGGTATTGCTCCCGTGTTTAAGGGAACAAATAACTCGAATGATGTTGCTGATTTTAGAATTGGTTTAGGCCCACTTAAATATAATCAGGAGGAGGTAGAAAATATCAAAAATAATATTGGGGGCACCGTTATTAAAGGAGTTACTGCTACCCGGAAAGCTTTCTTAGACTATATTCAAAAAGGACAAATTCTTCATTTAGCCACTCATGGTAAATCTAATGATGCACAAGGCGAATATTCTTATTTAGCTTTTTCTGAACCACAGGATTCTTCCGATAAACAATTGCTGTATGTTAGAGACCTTTTTAATTTAATAATTCCAGCAGATTTGGTGGTGTTAAGTGCTTGTGAAACGGGGCTGGGTGAAATGAAACGGGGCGAGGGCATTGTTGGTATCGGAAAAGGATTTTCTTATGCAGGTGCTAAAAGCATGGTGACTACTCTTTGGAGAGTGAGTGATAATTCCACGGCTACCTTTATGCCTATTTTTTATAAGAATCTTAAAAGCGGGCAGCCAAAAGATAAGGCACTATGGAATGCAAAGAAAGAATTTATTAAGCAAAATAGAAGCACTGGACATCCATTCTTCTGGGCAGGCTATGTTGCTTATGGGAACATAAATCCCATTGAATTTCAGCATAGACATTGGCCTACTTCTTTTTTTGTAGGAATAATTTTAATTATTGGACTTTTGGTTTTTACTATTAAGCGTTTTTTCTTCTCCTAATTTACTAGCTCTCGCCATTCAATGCTGCTAATACTTGTTCTGCCAATTCAAAACTAGTGCTAGAAGATAAACGAACTCGTTTGACAGGACCATTCCAAGTAGCAGCTTTAGCGGCCCAAACATGATAATTGCCCATTTCGTCTTGCTCGCAATAAACACCTAAAGGCATATGACATCCACCACCTAATAAGTTTAAAACTTTTCTTTCAACATTGGTAGAGGAAGCTACTTCAGAGTGGTGTAATTTTTTTATAATTTTTCTAGTTTCAGTATCAGAAGTACAAGTTTGGTAAGCCAATACGCCTTGTGCTGGAGCAGGGACAAATTCCTTGGTATTTAATTTGACTACTACAAAGTCAGACATATCCAAATCTAATCTCGTTAAGCCTGCCGCTGCCAGAACAATAGCATCAAATTGTCCTTCTTTTAATTTTTGTAACCGAGTAGGTACATTGCCTCGAATATCTTTAAGGTTAACATCTGGTCGAATATCTAACAAGATGGCTTTACGGCGAGCAGAAGAAGTGCCAACTACTGCATTTTCCTTTAGTTTATAAATTTTGGAAGTGTCTTCTTTCCCTTTGTTGATAACTAACCAATCCGCAGGATTTTCTCTGTAGGAGACACCCGCAATAGATAGACCTTCTGGAGATTCTGTAGGTAAATCTTTCATCGAATGGACTGCCATATCAATTTCTCCTCGCAATAAGGCATCTTCAATTTCTTTAGTAAAAAATCCTTTACCCTCTATTTTATCAAAACTAAGATGCTGAATCTTATCGCCTTTAGTTTTAATAATTTTTAATTCCACCTCAATGCCTAATTTTTCTAAATTATCTTTAGTAAAATATGCTTGCCAAAGGGCTAATTTACTTCCTCTTGTACCTATGATTATTTTTGACTTCAAAATTTTATTAAGTTTGTTTGTTACTATTCAGCAACCCAATCCTAACCAGCCACCCATCCTTACGGTTCACCCTTACGGGTTCATCTTCAAAAGGAAGGGGACTCCCCTCCATTTTAAGGGAGGGGCAGGGGGTGGGTTGCTGAATAGTTACGTTTGTTTTATAGTACTATCTTATAAATAGAATGCAAAGATACTGCCTTCATTTATTTTTGAAGGCTATCCGCGTTTCAAATAAACATCTTTGCGTAAAATAGCTTTAATAGTTAGCAATTAGAAGCGGAAATATTAAAATACTAGTGTATGAAGTTTGGAAAACTAGCTGATATAAGTCAAGTTGATTTTAGACTACCAATTGACCCTGAAAGAACGAAAGCAGTTTTGGATAATTTATCTAAAACAGAACAACCCCTGTTATATGTAGGTTGCACGGGATGGAGTATGAAAGAATGGATTGGTTCTGTTTATCCATCAAATGCAAAAACAAAAGACTATTTAACGCACTACGCAAAGCAGTTTAATACCATTGAATTAAATACAACGCATTATAGAATTCCATCTTTTGATACGGTGCAGAAGTGGAAAAATGAATCTGCGGATGATTTTCGTTTTTGTCCAAAAATTCCCCAAGCCATTAGCCATAGTTCGGGCATGGGACTGAATGATGGAAAATTAATCGCCTTTTGTGAATCTATTCAACAACTCGAAGAAAAAATGGGCTGTTGTTTTATGCAAATGCCTCCTTATTTCAGTGCAGACAGAATCGCCATTTTAAAAACCTTTTTAGACCAATTCCCTTCACATATTCCATTAGCAGTTGAAGTGCGACATGAAAGTTGGTTTAAAGATAAGGGAGAGACAAATCGCCTTGCTGATTTATTGGCGACTAAAAATTGTGCATTTGTGTTAACAGATGTAGCGGGTAGGCGAGATGTTTTACACCAACAACTCACAAATAATATCGCAATGGTTCGTTTTGTTGGCAATGACTTGCATCCCACAGATTACCAGCGAATAGATGAATGGGTTTTACGTTTAAAAGATTGGTTGGAGCGTGGTATTTCAGAAGTTTATTTTTTCACTCACGAACCCGATAATATTCAATCGCCTAAAATGGCTAAGTATATGGTCGATAAAGCAAAGGCAGTAATTTCAGGCGTGACTACTAGAGGGCCCGAATTTATAAAAGAGCAGGGACAGCAAATGAGTTTGTTCTAGGATGGTTTATGATGTATGACCTGCCTGCCGTCGTAGGAAGGCAGGTTTAAAATTTATGATTTCTGATTTTACATTCCACAATTTATTATTTACTCCGCCCACCTTCAATCACATCTAAATATTCCTCTTTCCCTTCGGTGTCCTTAAAAGCTGGAATTTTTTGTTCTATTCTTTTCAATTCTTTAGTGACTTCAGCTTTTCCAAATTCATCGGCTAGTGCTTTTTGAATGGCTTCTTTTTTGTATTCACTAAAAGTAAATTCTTTCTTGACTTTTCGTTTGTTCGTTTCCACGGCATAATCTTCTATATTTCCAGCAACATTGAAATAAAGGTTGAATAAACCATTTTGCTTAGCAGGTTGCGGTCTTGCGCCCGAATTACTTTTCAATTTAGCCATTAAAACTTGACCAGCATTGACCTTCATATTATAGTCGATGTCATTATTAAAAGTATGTTCTCCACTTAATAACATATTCATGGCGTTAGTTTGAATAAACATTACGGGAATGTAAATTCGTTCATTTTTTATCTCCAGCCAATTTTGCATATCTACAAATTTCACATTCTCCAAATCTCTTGGATTGACGTAGGTGGAAAAATCTTCCAAAAGCTCAAAATCATTTAATTCTCCATCTTTAATGTCTATACCCGCAATTACTCTTAGTTCATCGTATAAAAAATTGCCATCGGTGTCCCATGTTGTACTAACAACTATATTGGCATTCAGCGTACCTTCGATGTGTCTAGATTGCAAAACTTCTTGCCCGAAGTTTTTCCCTTGTCGGAAAAATTCTTTAGCATCAATATCATTACAAGCAATTTTTGCTTTAAACTTCGGTAGCTTTTCAAAATAGCCAGTACCGTCAATATCAAAAGACCCACCCATTGCCCCAGCTTCTCCGACCAAAGTCATTTGTTTATTTTTAAATTCTAGGCTTCCATTAAAGCTTTCTCCTTCAATTAAATCATAGTTAAATTCAGCAACTTCTGCATCAAAGGTGCCTTCTAAAAAGTTAGTGATGACTTCTTTTCTATGAATATTTTCTTTTTTAATAGAATCAGGAGTTACTTCTATTCCTTTTGCGGCAAATCTACTTTGAGGTACTTTGACTTCCGTGATGCCGATTAGCCTGTCAAGGTCTAACTCATCAGATTTTAAAGTGGCATTAAATTTTAATTTGGCATCTTTGCTATTAATCGAATCCGCTAACAAAACAGGTAAGAAATTACTTGCAGAGCCATGAAAAACAATTTCACTACCAGCCCCTTCTAATTTTAAATCATCAATTTTTAAATCGTTGTCACGTAATTCTAAAGTACCTTTATCGAGCGTTAATTTTTCATCATTAATGGTTAATGACGCATCGTCAAATTCAAGCGTTCCACTAGACTGGACTCTATGAATTCTAGAAGGATTAATCATATCGGAGTATCTGCCTTCCACTTCTAATCCTCGAATTTCTACTTCTCCTCTACCATTTGTAATCATCGGTGAATCAAAAAGCGTGTAGATGGATTGAAGCGGTAGGGTACCGTCCATTTGAAGATTAATCATCGGGTTTTCTAGGTTCACTAATTTTAACTTAGCTTCAATTAATTCTCGATTAAAATAGCCTTTAAAATCCTTAATCTCGAAAGTTGCATCATGGCCAGAATGTGTTTCTCCACTTTTAAAATTGGCGGCAAAGGAAACATCTTTTACGGTACTTTCTAAAACTGTATGGCTGATTTTACCGTCTTCCAATCCAAAATCTAAATCGATACTAGGTGTTTTCTTTTCATTCAATTCCCCTTTGATAATTGCTTTTAAGTTGAAATTTCCTTTACTGGCAAATCCTTCTAAATATTGAAATTCTTCTGGCAATAATTGAATAACAGATTCAATGCTGCCCTTTTGACTAGTAATTTCCAAATCAAGTTCTGTTGTTTTTGGGTGGGGTTCGAGTGTGCCAAAAATATCAAAAATGTTATTTGCTACACTTAATTCTACATCTTGGAATTCATAAAAATTATTTTCTAAATCCACGTATATTTTAGCATCATACCCTAGGTCTTTTCCTACAAAGTAGCGGTGTGCATCTAATTCTACAAAATTGGAATAGATGTCAGCTGTACTAGTTAAAGAAAACTGGTCGTTGTTAAACTTTCCAGAAAAAGAGGCATCCTCTAATTGTAGTTTCATTTCTTGCTTCGCTCGCTCGTCTACATAGATTAATTCAATATCTTTTAAAATAGCTTCATCCAAAGAGAGCGAAAAACTCATTTGGGAAGCAACAATATCTTGTTTGGTAGGTTTGTTAATAAAATAGTTAACTTTTCCATTTCGATTCACTTTTACAAATAAAGCTCCGTCTTCAATTAAGACGGATTTCATTTTTAGATTTCTCGTCAATAGCCCTAAAAAACCTAATTGAAAGGACATACTTTTAGCTTCTAACAAAACCCCATCATTACTATCAGGAACGATGATATTCTGTAAATCCGCATTAACGTTAGGAAAGCCTTTGATTAAGGAAAGTCTAAAATTTTCTACTTTGATGTCACTGACTAATTCCTTATTGATTTGATTGACTAATTCTTGTCCAATCTCATCTTCAAAAAAAATGGCTAGAACAATAGAGGCGATAAAAAGGAGGAACATCGCGATGCCTAACCAAATAGCTATTCTTTTAAGGATTTTCATATACTAGGGTGAATTATTTTTTGCAGAAAGTATTTTTTTATAAAAAGTAGGGTGTAACTACACTATGTATTAAGTTGTTTTAAGTTTTGTTTCGCCCGTACGGGCTCGACTAACTAGGGGATAGTAAGGGTGGAGATTTTGGATTTCCCCACGGGGAAATCCAAAATCTCCACCCTTAAAAATCCCTCCTGCGAGGCGCCGTAGGCGCCGAGCAGAATTATAAAAAATTTAACACACACTGTACTGACTTTGTTTGATAAGAAGAAAACTATTAATATGTAAAATTAACGAAATTCGCATATTGGTTTGGTGTGCAAAGGCATTTTTATTTTTTATTAATTTTTTATTAATTAAACTTGCTTTATATTTCAAAGACCTATATATTTGCACTCGCTTTTGAAGAAAAGCAATTTGTATTAAATTCGGGTGATTAGCTCAGTTGGTTCAGAGCACCTGGTTTACACCCAGGGGGTCGGGAGTTCGAGTCTCTCATCGCCCACCATAAAGCGCATTATCAAGTAACATTGATGATGCGCTTTTTTTGTTTAAAAATGATACTATAGTATTTTCTATCTTATAATTTGTTCACCTGAAGTTTTACAACTAAAGAAATTAACCAACTATTTAGAAGGATTAAAATATATTCTAAGTATAATTTAATCAATCCTCTTTATTGTGACTCTTCATATAAAGAATAATCTAATCCAGATAGAAAAATTAATATTTCTACAGAAAAACTTCGTACTGGCAAATAAAAGCTATCTTTATATATAAAAAAATCACCTTAGTTTGATTTTGATTGTATTTTTGGGATTTTAGAAAACTAATTAAGTGTCCCTAAATGTATAAAGCCAAAATTTGCACATTCAATTTAGACAAAAAAATAAATTCAAAACTTAAAAAACTAGCTACAAATTTATATGAAGGAAGTCTCGGAGATAGTTTAATTATTCCCAATACTCCCAGACATCCAAACCATTACTGTCTTCTTCAGTCCCGGTTCCCTCAAAATATCCATGAATATGAGATATTTATTATTGACTTAATTAATAGAGAATCCAAACCTTACGTCAAAGAAAATCATCAGAAAGAATTTATAGCTGGAAGTTCTGATTCTAGATTACTTTCTCGTTACCCAGAAACATTATTTAATCCAACTCCAATAAGTTTAAAGTTTCTGGGTGAAAAAATAAAGGATTTTACAAAAAACACTTTATTCATTGTATTTGCTGAATCGAATTACCAAACTGAATATCAAATAGTAGATTATTCTAATACAAGCTTAAAACCTAAGAGTGAATCTCATACATTATATGATTTTTTAAAATTTCCCACCTCAGAAAATAATAAACTTGGTGTTGAAACGGTAGTAAACTGCAATGAACCCGAATTAGCAAAAATTCTCAACAAGCATAATCAAGATGCAAAATATCGGCAAACATTTTCGTTCCCTACCTATTTTGACCCTATTAAAAATCAGCGAGTAAAAAAATCAGATTTTTATCCTTTAATGTTTAATAGTCAAGAAGACATAATTTCTTACATAGAGTTTTTTAGTGATTTAAATTTATTTGTATTTCCGCAATTTAAAGATAAAGAAGGTTTTTTGTTAGAATTTTTATTTGAATATATCCCTACTGTTTTACCTGAATTTTTTCCTGAAATTGTAAAAGGTCAATGGAAGAATGATAAAGCGTACTTCTTACCCAATCATGAATCTTTACTAAAGAAGAAAAATAGTGAGATTGTTCGACACGAGAAGGAATTACAATTGATTGAAGAGGAAATTTCTTCCAACTATAAAAAACATGAATTCCTTCATGATATTTTGATTCAAACTGGTGATGGATTAGTTGAACCGATAATTGAGTTTTTTAAGTGGTTAGGTTTTGACAATGCGGTTGATTATGATAAAATCCGAAAAAGAACTATTAAAGAAGAAGATATACAAATTGAAACTACAAAGGGCTTAATCATTATAGAGGCTAAAAGGATTGGAGGCAC
Organism: uncultured Saprospiraceae bacterium; assembly: GCA_938010785.1. Classification (GTDB taxonomy): domain Bacteria; phylum Bacteroidota; class Bacteroidia; order Chitinophagales; family Saprospiraceae; genus JAFMDF01. The sequence goes on along the minus strand of CALLVC010000099.1, from coordinate 27,520 downwards.
TTCCACTGATAAAGAATGTTCTCAAATCCATAAAATAAAATCTAGGAGGCAGGAAGAAAGAGGTAGATTTGATGTATTTGCACACTATTTGGTCAATCATCAACGCCACCTTCCTCCACAAAAAAGGGAATCTCCTCCTTTTTCTCAAGACCAAATAAATGATGCAAAGTTAGATAAACGAGGCTTAATAACAACCTGGCAGCTGTACAAACTATATTTTTTGATTCATAGAGGAATTATTTCTAAAGCTGAGGCACGTGAAAAATTTTATGATACTGGACTTATTGATTTTAAACCCAATTGTATAGAAATAGGAAAAGTAAAGGAAATTTACTCACAAGGAGAGGTCATAATTATTGATGTTAATAACACTAAAATATCAATCGGTGATTCCCTATTGATAGAAAAAAATCACAATATTAAATTAGTAAAAATTATTAGCTTGAAAATAAATGATAAATCTGTAACAGAGGCTGTAAATATTGAATCGGGGATAAGGCTAAGCGAAAAGGTTGAAAATAAGTCTATAGTTTATTTGAAGGTTTAGCAATATACCTAGCATCTTTTGACTTTTTTATAAGGCATTTATCTGAAAAGTTCGAAAGTCTAATATCTGTCAATTATATGAAAAAAATTATTCTCGTTACCTGCGTAGCACCTAAAAGGAATCATACCTGCGCAGCTAAAGATTTATATCAAGGTCAGCTGTTTGAAAAACTAATGCAGTTTGCCGAAGCGCAAAATCCTGCAGCCATATTCATCCTTTCAGGAAAACATCACCTATTGTCTTTAGAAGAAGAAATTGCTCCATACGATGTGAATTTAAATCATGTATCGGAAGCCGCATTAAAAAATTGGTCAGCTAAAGTCCTGCAACAATTAATAGAAGCTGGATGTGATTTGCAAAAGGATTATTTCTATCTATTGACAAATGAAACTTATCGAAGGCATTTGGTAACGGAAATGAAGCAGTATGAGGTGCCTTTTTATATAGAGTAAGGGCATAAAAAATCCCGAACCTTCCATAAAGAAAGTTCGGGAAAAAATTTTAAAGTTGGTTTAGCTCTAAAAATTAGAAACTATATCTTAACCCTAATTGTGCGTTCCACCTAGCACTATAAGTACCAGATTGTACGATATTAAAAGGGTCTCTATTAGGTGCGGTAAAATTGTATTCTAATACACCGTCATCATTTCTACTCGCTTGAATCAAAGAGAAAGTGTTACCACCTACAAAATATCTTCTACCCCAATTTTTATTAATCATGTTGGTGAAGTTGAAAACATCAAAAGTAACTTGAATATTTTGTCGCTTACCTCCGTTTTTACCACCAAAATAAAAGTCTTGGATAAGTTTTAAATCCAATACGGCTTCAAATGGAGTTCTTACTTCATTTGCTTCTGCATAGTCTCCTCTTCGACTATTTAAGTAATCGTTACCACTAATGAAAGCATCTAAAGCAGCCCATTGTTGAGCAGCCGTTGCACCACCATCAATATCAACTAAGTTAATCTCACTTTGACTAGCAGGCACATAAATTAAATCATTATAACCAGATGATTGAGATAAATCAGAAGTAGCTTCAGAATTGTAAACAAAACTATAAGGAGAACCTGATTTAGCTGTAAAGAAAAGAGAAACAGAAGTATTCATTACATCTGAGTAATCAAATCTATGAGATAAGAAAGCAGTCAATCTTGAGCCTGCATCAAAAGATGAACGAGTTACTGCAGGATTATTATTTCCTTGTACACTCAAAATATTCGACCAGTTCGTGTTATTGATAAAACCTCTACCATCTACTAAAGCTTCTGCTCTAGTGAAAGAGTAGGCTACATTCAATGAAGTATTTCTACTAAATTGCTTAGAAACTTGTCCTGTGATGTTAAAAGTATATCCTTTGCTCGTATTATCTACTAATGTAATATTAGAATAGGTGTCGTCAATTCTTTCATTAAAGTTAATGACAGGACGATTATCTGCACCAGCTAGATTTTGAGTACTTGGACGGAAGTTAATACTTTTTACATCCATGTTATTTAGCGTCTTTGTGAACGTAAGTTCTGCTGTTCCATCTAAGCCCCAAGGTAATTTTTTGTCCATTGCTAAACTAGCTCTCAAAATTTGTGGATATTTGAAATTTTCTGTAAATAAATCAACATCTCCAGCGGGGCTATCATCAATAGTTAAGTTTTGTAACCATTCTTGTGGAGTCGTATAGAGCGGTTGTCCAAAATTCACATTAAAAGCAGAGTTTAGTCCATTTCTAATAAACATACCTCCTGGCCATACCCAAGGTACTCTACTAGTAAAGACCCCTACACCACCTCTTAATTGGGTAGACTTGTCGCCATTGACATCGTAGTTGAATCCAATTCTTGGGCTAACATAAATAGAAGTACCAGGCGCTTTACTCGCTCTTGCTCCCTTCAAATCATAACCAGCAGCTTCCAGTAAAGGAATCGTTGTATTATTAAAAGCAGTATTGTCTAATGGTGGGTCATCTGTAAAGATTGGTACATCAAATCTTAATCCAACCGTTACTTTAAAGTCTTTGTTGATTTGAATTTCATCTTGACCGTAAAATGCCAATTGCATCGCATTAAAAGATGGGCCTAAGTTTTCTGCCGCATCTGCTAAACGAATTTGGTCTCCACCAAAAGCTTGCTCATGACCAAATAAAACTAAATCAGGATTTTCATCATTTAGGAAACGATTGACTCCATCAAAGAAATACTGGTATCTAGGTGTAGAGAAAATAGTAAATAAGTTCTCAATCTTAAAAAATTCATTATGTGTACCAAAAGTAAAAGAGTGTTTCCCTTTGTAAAAGTTAAAATTGTCAGTAATTGTGAAAACATTTTGATTCACAATATTAGAATAAGAGAAATTATCTGTACCTACTACTACCGTACCATTTCCATCAGGCATAATAATTTGAGGAAAAGGATCGCCCAAAATATCTCTATCATCTTTTACTGTTGTATATCCTACAATTAAGTTATTAGAGGTATTGGGGCTAAAGATACTCTTTAATTCAACTGCTGTAGAGTTCGTTGTAGAAGGGAAAATATATCCAACATTACCAAAAACAACTCTATTGGCACTTGGAGAAGGGTGAATTTCAGTAGTTCCTTTTACATAACTATGACGAGCAGATAATTTATGCTTTTCATTAATATTGTAATCTAGTTTAACTAAGACTTTTTCGCCATTAATCGTTTGAGGATTATTTTCAAAACCTCCTGGATCATATCCATAATCGTTGATTAATTTTTGACGAACTGCATTTAGCTGATTTGCATCAGAGTCTCCATTATATTCGCTTTGAATAAAAGGTCTAGGGATTTCATCTCGCTGAATTTCAACATTCGCAAAGAAGAATAATTTATTCTTAACCAAGGCACCACCTAAACGACCACCAAAAGTTCGAGCTGTAAAAGGGGCTAACTTTGTTCTTTCAGCACCATCAATATCCGTTGGTGTCTTGCCTGAAAGATTTTCATTTCTTGTAAAATAGTAAGCAGAACCTTCCAATTCATTCGTACCACTTCTAGTTACCGCATTGATACCACCACCTGCGAAACCACCAAGGGTTACATCATAAGGAGCCAATACTACCTGAATTTGCTCTAGGGCATCAGGTGAAATAGGAGAGATACCTGCTTGTCCACCATTAGTACCAGAGTTTGCCAAACCGAAAACGTCGTTGTTGACAGCACCATCAATAAAGATAGCGTTGAAACGGTTGTTGACTCCAGAAAAAGAAATACCACCGCCGTTAGTTGCTCCATTATTGGCAACGTCTGCTTGTGGTGTCAAACGTAAATAATCATTCAGCCCTCTATCCGCAGTAGGTAAAGTAGCAATCGCTTCTTCTGATACTCTTGTTTCAGAACCAGTTCGGTTACCATCAAAAAGACCACCTGCGGTTACGACTACTTCTGCTAACTGAAGTGCAGCTTCATTCATTTTGATATTAAAAGACTCCGTTTGTCCAAGGTTCAAGTAAATGTCTTTTACAACATATTCTTCGTATCCTGTGTAGGAAACAGTAATCGTGTATGGCCCTCCAACATTGACATTATTCAAGGTGAATAATCCTTCAATATTAGTTGCCGTTCCATACTGAAAACCAGTAGGTTCGTGAATTGCAATTACGTTAGCACCGATTAAGGTTTCTGTGCCATCAGTAATTTGTCCTGTAATTCTGGAAGAAGTGGAACCCTGCCCCCAGGCAGACTGCATTACAAATAGGAATAATGCGGCCATAATGCTCAATTTGTAGCATTTATTTTTCATAAACGTTGACTTATGGTTTGAAAAAAAGCGCAAGATACCACTTCCTCAGAGTTTTACTACATTTTTTAATATAAAATCACCGAATTCTGTCCGCATTAAGCGTTTCTGTATAAAATAGGATAACTAGCGGGTAAAATAGTTGGTAAGAAGTTAGCTTATTTAAATAAAAAAGGGTAGCACTACGAATAGTACTACCCTTTTTAGGGTATTGTTGTCACTAATAAAATTACTGTACCGTAATCTTTTTTGATGTTGTTCGAATACCGTCAGACACCTTTACAATATAAATCCCTTCTAAATCAGAGACTGCCAATCTAGTCTTTAATTCGGTTGTTTGTTGTTCGATTATTTTTCTTCCAGTCATATCAAACACTTGAATGATTGCAGGAAGCGTCGTTTGCTTTTCAATAATTAATTGATTATCAGCAGGGTTGGGATAAACCTTGGCTAGTGTATTATCAACTAGCAAGTCATTTATTCCTGTAGAGATATTATTACCCATTATTTCCAAGGCAGTGTCCTCGGTTACTTCAATTGTATCTCTGACTATTTCTCCGTTAGCTTCATAGGCAATTTCGTACATTCCTTTGAATACGCGAATGTTAGAGGAGCCATTCGAGTTAGTCGAAATCGTTTCATTAGTCCACCATTGATTAAAGACTAAATCATTGAAAACATCTAATGAAGGATTGGCAGTCCAATTGGTCTGAAAAAAATTGGATTTTGTTCCACCTTGTATCCAAGTAGCGCCATCCCAAAAGCTCCAAAATAAAAATCCATTCATACTTTCATGTCCATAAATAGCGGTTAAGAAATCGCCTAGATATTGAGCGGCTGTTTCTGCATCCACAAAGGTTGGCATATCATATTCTGTAATTTTTGCTTTTAAGCCAAATTCATTATGAAAATCATCTAAGGTTTCTAGGACAGATGGAATTCCGTTTGGAAAACCGCCAATGTGTCCTTGAAAACCTAAACCCTCTAATTCCACACCTGCATCTAACAGTTCTCTAGTAAATTTTTTAAGGTTATCATAATTTCCATTTCCGGGTTTTGAATTGGTAGAAATGGTGACAAAATCATTTAACCACAATCCAGTATTGGGGTCTAATGCTTTAGTTTTTTTGAAAATTTCTGCTAGATATTCTCTGCCAGTTTCGTATCCAGTTTCTCCTTTAAAATAATTTTCTAAACTTCTATTAGTCGTAATTTCATTTAATACATCCCATTCTTCAATTTCTCCTTTGATGCCGGGATAATTGAGGATAGACTCTAAATGATTATCAATTCGATTATTGATATAGTCGATATTATTTTGATTAGCGGCAATGTCATTTGGCATATTATTACTACCTGGCCAAACTAAAGTATGCCCTCTAATTTTAATATTTTTACTTCTCAACCATTGTACTGCTCTAGCAATACCATCATTATCTACGAACCAATTATCTTCCCATGCAGGCCATTTTAAATCGTTTTCAAAAACAACCCAATTAAAGCCATGTCCTTTACCATCTAGGTTAGTAATTTTACTTTCGTAAATATTATTTTGTGCATTATTACCAGCAATTTTATTAGCATTGACCGCTGCTCCAAAAGCGAAGTCATGTTGTAACATCTTTACTTCTATATTAGCGCCTTCGATAGTTTCGCCAGCTGTATTGGTAACTTGAAGAGATAAATTGGCTTTCCGAAATTTTTCGATATTTTCAGCAGCTACTGCACGCCAGGGGGCATCTGCTTCAAAACCGTCGTATTTATCACTATTTATTTGATTTGGTAGGTCATCGAGTGTCACTTCGTTGGCAAAATTCATTGCTGTGTAGCCACCTATTTCAATTGTTTGCGCTTGGCCGGCCAAATGAAAGCCAAAAACCATAGCATTGGCATTATAAGTTCTAGTGGATTGAAATGGAACAAAATAATGAGTCCATTCTTCTGAAATATCTACGGTTAAAAACATTTCTTTGTCAAAGGTAGCAGCATTTTCTGCAAAGATACTAACCTTACCTGTGCTACCAATCGACCGAATGGAGAAGACGATTAATACTTTATCTCCAGCATTAATTTTTCGCTGGTTCTTTATATTCCAACCAGCATCCCAGGCGTTATTTCCTGCATTGGCAATACTTGCCTTGACCAATTTGGAAAAATCAGTATCCGTGGATTCTTGTATCGAATAATTACCACCATAATTTCCTGCAGCTTCCATATTGGCAGCCTCGTTATCAAAAAATGCCCATTCACCAATGGGGATTTGGTAGGTTGTTAAAAAAGTAGCTTCTAGTTGACTGTGGTAAGTATCTTGTGCCGAGAGCGTAACACCTAAGAAAAGGTAGGTGATTAAGTAGATTATTCTTTTCATAATAATAAAAATGTTTTTGAAAAAATAAGAGACTGTACCAGAAGATACAGCCCCTTAAATGAATTTGGTTATACTAATCTATTATCGTTGAGTAATAGTTTAGTTCTTCATCAATCGCATAGCGCCAAGAATATTACCGTCAGATTCTAATTGTAATAAGTAAACACCATTCGTATACGATTCAATATTAATGACTTGTTGTTGTTTGCCTGTTGCTTGTAGTCCTAACTGCTGAGTACTTAGTTGTTTACCAAAAATGTCATATACTTTTACTTGTATATGACTTGTTTTTCGTAAATCATATTCCAAAGTTACCTGCTGTCTAGCAGGATTTGGATAAGCCTTGATAGTAGCTAATTTTTCTTCATCGACGATACTGGTTGTTAATGGCGCACCAAAAGAAATCCAGTCAATATCCAAGACACCGTCAAAACCACCTACACCCGGTTTGACAAAAAATTGTAATTGAGAAATTCGCTCTGCATCTACAGGACAAGGTGCTGTGGCAGCCGTACAAGGAGAGCCACCAAACCCACCATCGTTATAAGCACCCGCATAGCTATATTCGTACACGGCATATTCTGTAGTAAGTATGTTGGACTGTGCACTAGCATTGGTGACGAAATCTTGATTATCTTGTAAATCCATTCTTAGTTCCGTTCCATCAATGTTCACTTTAGCTCTAACGTAAACTTTATCTCCACTAGCTGCAGCGTTCGCTAAAATCCCTTCACCAGCGTCATCATGAATTTTATAAACCAATGGTGTCCACATGCCGCCAGTACCATCACCCGTCACCGTCCAAGTATCTCCAGCAATCGAAGTAACTAACCCTGGAACATCTGTAATTTGGTCAGTTGTACTTTCATCTAATTCGTCATTATAATTAACTATTCCCGCTGGTACTTCAACTACATCTAAAGAAGTCCCGAAAGAAATCCAATCAATGTCAACGGTACCATTAAATAGACCAACACCAGGTTCAATAAAAAATTGAAGGTTAGCGATTCTAGCGCCATCTACAGGACAAGGTGCAGTATCTGCTGTACAAGGAGAGCCACCAAACCCACCATCGTTATAAGCATTAGAATAATCCAATTCATAAACCATATAATCGTTGGTCAAAGTAGTGGAAACAGCGTTGGCATTGGTTACAAAATCCATATTATCTTGTAAGTCCACTCTTAAAGTAGCTCCATCTACAGAGGAACGAGCTTTAATGAATAACTTATTACCACTAGCCACAGCGTTTGCCATAGTTAACGCTCCAACTTCATTATGGATAGCATAGGTGATAGGTGTCCACATACTAGAAGTACCATCCCCTGTGATAGTTAATGCTTCTTCTCCGTAAGTCGTAGTTAGACCACCTGCTTCACCCAAGAAAACAGTTGTGTTTTCATTAAATTGGTCAGCATAGTTAGTAATACCTACAGGACCTAAATCTATTTCTTCTTCACCTAATGGTTGACCAATAGAAATAAAATCAATCGTGATTTCTCCGTTATAACCGCCTTCAATAGGATTAGGGTACAATAAGAACTGTGTTATTTTTGATAAATCAACAGAACAAGGTCCAGTTTCGCAAGCTGTGCCACCAAAGCCACCATCCGATGACCCATCAAAATTATATTCAAAGACGGTTAATTCTGGACCAATAATTTTTGTAAGCGATGTTTGGGAAGAATGAAAATTTAGAGAGTCTACGGCATCGATTCTGAGCGGTACCATCGCACCATTCGTCTTAGCAGCAATATATAGTTTGTTTTGTGCAGGTCCCATATCCAAAACAACAGATTCTCCTGTTTCTTTACTATGTAAGACATATGAAACAGTACCAAAAGGAGGAGCAGTACCATCGCCAGCAATTACTAAATTAGAGCCTGATTCCGTTACATTGAAAAGATCACTATTAGTAAATTCTATCGTTTCATTACTGAAATGGTCACCGTAGGATAGAACAGGTTCGTCTCCTGCTGGTTCTAAAGAATTACCAAAGGAAAGGTATTCAAAAGTCAATTCTCCCACAAAACCACCAACACCAGGTTCTATAAAAAATACTAAACCAGCAACTCTTTTAGGGTCAACTGGACAAGGCGCTGTCTCCATGGTACAAGGAGTGCCACCAAAACCTAAGTCAGCGTAAGTACCAGAAAAATCATATTCCAAAACACTATATTCCGTATCTATAATTTTAGTAATGGACCCTTGTGTGGTGATAAATCCGTCTAAATCTCTAATGTCACATCGTAATGCCACACCAGGAACAGAAGATTTTACCTTAATAAAAAGTTTGTTGGTTGTAGTTACATCAATATCCTGCTCTTCAAAAGTATTTTGATTTCTAATGCTATATCCAATGGCATCCCACATCTGAGTTGTTCCATCACCTGTTAATATCATTTCTGACCCATTTACGGTCATGTTATAACCTTTGTCGAATAAGTCTGCACCAAAAGAAGTAATGGTACTATCGGCTTTGTCAAAATGGTCTTGGAAAACATCAGAAACAATTGCCCCAACTGCTTCATCTCCCACCGCAATATAGTCCATAACTACAGAACCATTGAAAGCACCTACGCCAGGGTCTGTAAAGAAAACTAGTTGCTTAATTTTTGTGCCATCCACAGCACAAGGCGCTGTATCGGAAGTACAAGGAGTGCCCCCAAAGCCACCATCTTGATAAGTTCCAGAAAAGTCAAATTCTAAAACCATGTATTCAGTAGTCATGGTTTTGGTTAGACCAGCAATAGAGGTTAAGAAACCAGCTTCGTCTTGCACGTCCATCCGTAACTGGGTACCAACATTACTGGCTTTAACTTTTACAAAAATTTTATTATTTCCTGTTATATCCACCAAAGTACCCTCTCCTGTAGTTGGATTATGGAATTCATACGTGAACACATCCCATGGGCCTGTATTGGAAGCATTAATGGTCCATTCGGAGTTACTTTCACTAAAGGTATAAGAACCTGCTCCACTAGTGAAAGCAGTGTCATCATTATCAAATTCATCCAGATAAACCTGGGAGAATCCTATACTCGTAAAGAGCATAGCACAAATAAAAAAAAGTACATGTTTTTTCATGTTAAAGCTGATTTTCGGTTTAAAAAAATTGGTTGTTATGTATTAGTGCCTAATTAGTGGCATCGAATCATTATTTATCATTACAAAATTTCAACAAATCGAATATTATCCACATTGACTTCTAATTTTTCATTAGAATCATCAGCGTCAATAAGCTGGATTTTTAGTGTTTTTATCTTGGTTGGATCTACTGTGAAACCATTTAAATCTTGGAATCGAATGAGCGGAACGGAAATTTTTTCCCATCCATTCCAGTCAATTTTAGTAGTCAGGGCAAAATCATTAGGAGAGCCATCTTTTTCTAAAAGGACTAAAATCATATGGGTCTTTTTTTGACCGTTATTATTGATGTCCATTTCTACTAAAGTGTTATTAGCATCGGTGGTAATTCCAAAAGTTTGGAATTGCTCTACATCCCACGTATGATTTTCGGCCCCACCAATCCAACTAATATTTAGGTCATCTTTTCCACTTATTTTTAAATAATTGCCATCAATTGGTTCAGGCACACTATTTTGTACTGCCGTATTTTTATCCTGGTCGATACTCCCTCTAAAAATCCATTTGTCTGTTTCTGAACGAATCCCATTTCCATCAAAATCATTGACTAAGATTGGATTAACCGTAAAAAAATTAATGGGAGACCGTGTAAATCCACCATTAGCAAACATGCTAATTCTACCTTTTTCTACTCCTTCAGGAACTATAATAATCATTGAATCTGGAGTAGCAGTTATTATTTCTGCTTGTACACTATCAAAAAACCAAGCAGTCAAAGGTTCGTAAAAGTTTTTTCCTTTAATCGTTACCTGTTCGCCAACAGCGGCAGAAGCGGGAGTGAAGTTAAAAATTTCTGGTGGTTCTAAAGTGACTCTAAAGTTAGTAGTCACGACACCTCCATCAGTTGTTAGCGTAACTACATGTTCGCCTAGGGGAACATTGGTAGGAATTCTCATCAATAAAGCATTTTCTGCGTTATAGGCATTATTAAAGTTAACGACTTGTTCACTAAACTTAACTTCTTTGATGTTGGCTAAGTTAACGCCTTGAATAGTGATGAGGGTTTCGGCTGGTCCAAAAACTGGTTCGATACTTTCAATAACTGGCGGCCCTGCATCTTTTCTACATGCTGCAAATAAAAGGGCAAGCAAGCAAAAAAAGGTAAATCTTCTAATTAACATAGCTTTATATAATAAGTTAACAGTTGTTGGTTGACCCTTATTTGATACAATTTAATGGTCAACCGGAAACTTAAATTAGTATCCTGGATTTTGTTCTAACATAGGGTTTACCTCTATTTCAGAACTTGGAATTGGGAATAATAAGTTATGGTCATCTAAGTTTTTTCCATGTAAAGTCATGATTTCTACGGCTTTTCCTGACCGTAATAAATCAAACCAACGGTGTCCTTCAAAAGCAAATTCCGCCCGTCTTTCTTGCAATACATCATCCGCGTCAAAACTATCTACTGCTGGTAAACCTGCTCTAGTACGCACTTGATTAAAGGCCACTAAAGCAGCGGGGTCAGAAGCAACACCACCTTGGATAATCATAATAGCTTCTGCATAAGTCAACAAGACATCCGAATATCGAATCACATGCGCATTTTGAGGGGTGCTCATAAAGCAAATATTTGAGCCACTACCCACTACATATTTTTTGATATTGGCACTTACTGCCGAAGCTCCTCTTGATGGATAAGTATAGCCACCATCGCTAGCATTAATAGATGGATAATGCGCATTAGGCAACATGATACTGGTATATCGACGAAGGTCCTCTTTTTTAATCGCGTCTATAATTGTTGTATTCGGATTATTTAATATTGGCCCAGTAGGAATCTGAGAGCCCCAACCATCTCGGTCTTTAGTAATTCCTTCTCCCCAAGGTGCAAAAAAGGCTTGCATGGCATTACCTGTTCCAAAAGGACCGCAACCCGTAAATTGTACTTGAAAGACGGCCTCTTCATTATTGTCGCTTGTCGCTAATTCGAAGTTATCATTATACTCTTCGAGTAATTTATAAACACCTAAGTCTATGACAGATTTAGCTACATCTCTGGCTGCCACATAATCTCTAGTGGTTAAATTTACTTTTGCTAAAAATGCTAAGGCTGCTCCTTTGGTCGCTCTGCCTGCATCTGACCCTGTTCTCGTCAAAGGCAAATATTGTCCAGCAAACTCAAAATCTGATTTAATTAAAGCATAAACATCATCCGTACTGGACCGAGGATAAAATAATTCTCTATCGAGAGAAGGTGCTTCTGTAATTAAAGGTACGCCTCCATAAACTCTAACTAAATCAAAATAAGCGACAGCTCTTAAAAAGCGGGCTTCGGCTGAAAAAGTATTTTTGGCTGTTTCTGGAATATCCATGCCTGCTACTTTTTCAATGACCACATTTGCTAAGGTAACTTGCCGATAATGGATGGCCCAATAATTAGCGACAGGTATATTATCGGCAGCAACCGTAAAATTATCAATGGGTGTAAAATCGGGGTCTGTTCCACCAGCTTGAGAATTATCAGAGGGAATCTCTGTAATCATCCAACCTTTTCCTATCCATTCTACATCTATCATTGGCGAATAAGCTGCTAAGATTGCTTTGTTCGCATCTGATTCTGTTTTATAAAAAAGGTCAGTTGTTAGTTGGTCAAGCGGTTGTTTATCTAGTAGTTCGCCGCAAGCGCAACAGCCAATAATGGCGAGAAATGATAATAATTTTATTAGCTTATTTTTCATAATTAATATTTTGAAAATTACTCGATGGTTTCAGCGAAGAGACCAAGAATATCGTAATAATATATCTTCTTAAAAATTGACATTAATCCCAGCAGTATAAGACCGAGAAATAGGATAACGTCCATTTTCTACGCCATTAATTAAAGGGTTTTGGTTAAAAGAACCAATCTCTGGGTCATAGCCAGAATAATCCGTCCAAGTTTGTAAATTCTGTGCACTGATGTAAGCACGCATAGATTGTATTTTTACTCGGCGCATCCAATTTTTTGGAAAGGTATAACCAAGTGATACATTTTTTAAGCGCACAAAAGTCCCGTCTTCGATGAATCTTGATGAAATTCTTCTATTCGAATTGGGGTCAGGGCCGGTTGCTCTAGGTATTTCGTCATCAGGCATTCCCGGACGAGAGCGGTCAATGACTCGAACGGATTGATTCGCTAAGCCTGCCATCCCTTCTATATCTCTACGGATTAAGTTTAAAATTTCATTACCAAAAACACCTTGGAAAAAGAAACTGAAATCAATGCCTTTGTAACTAAAATTATTAGTCATGTTTAAGGTGAAATCTGGATGAGGACTACCTAAAAAGGTTTGGTCTAAGTCATTAATAATTCCATCATTGTTTAAGTCCTTAAACTTAATATCTCCTGCTCTTGTCCCATCTTGCTGGAAGGGGCTTTCAACTACTTCTGCTTGACTTTGAAAAATACCATCCGTTACATAGCCATAAAATTGACTAATCGGTTGTCCTTCTTCCGTTCGAGTAACAGGAATTCTTTGAATCAACCCAATTAGGTTACCATTAGACCCAAGACTAATTACTTCATTCCTATTGACAGAAAAGTTGATACCTGTTCGCCAAGAAAAAGCACCCGTCGTATTTTGTGTGTTTAAAGTAATTTCTAGGCCTTTATTTTCTATTTCTCCAATATTGACAAAGGGAGCATTCAAACTACCTGCTGTTAATGGAATCAAAGCAGGCAACAACATTCCGTCTGCTTTTTTTACATAATAATCAGCAATAACTTCTATCCGATTATTAAATAAACCTAAATCAATACCGACATTCGTTTGGAAAGAAGACTCCCATCTTACGTCTGGATTGGCGATATTATCAGGCGCAAAGCCTGTGACTAGTTGGTCACCTAAAGCTACATTAATAGACCTCAGATTAGCGCTGTAAGAATAGAGTCCTATTTCTTGATTGCCGACTGTTCCGACACCGACTCTAATTTTTAAATTATCAATAGCATCTACCGACTTTAAAAAGGCTTCATTAGAAGCTCTCCAAGCAAAGGCTGCGGACGGAAACACGCCATAGCGATTATTAGGACCAAATCGAGAAGAACCATCGACTCTAACCGTTCCCGTTAGTAAGTAGCGGTCATCAAAACCATAATTGAATCGACCAAAATAAGAGACCAAGGCCCAGTGTCCGGCACCACCATTATTTTGTTGCTGACCTGCGTCACCTAGAGATAATTGTTGGAGGTCGTTAGAGACAAGGTTATCTCTAGAGGCGAATAACCATTCAAAAGTTCCTTCTTGTGCTTCAAAACCAAGTAGGGCATTTACATTGTGCTTGTCTGCGATTTTTTTATTGAAGGTTAATAGATGTTTATTAATCCAAAATAAGCTATTGCTTAAATTCCTGCGCACCCCAGATCTTCCAAAGAAATTACCTCGCTCAAACTGTGGGAAAAAAGTATTATGATTGGAATAAATGATGTCTGCTCCAAATTCAGTTCTATATTTTAACCAAGGTAATACATCTATTTCTGCGTATAAGTTCGATAAAATTCTGGTCTTCGTATTTACATCTTGTGTCTCCAAAGCTCTAGCCACAGGATTATCAAAAGCTAAAGTAATTTCTTCCTGCGGGCCCGCAAAGGAACCATCTGCATTTCTGACAGGCGCATTTGGTACGGCTAATAATGCGGTATAAACGACTCCGCTACTATTGTCATTAAACGTAATGTTTTCACTAGTTCTACTGGCTAAAAAACTATTACCAATCCGCACCCGGTCGGAGAAGGAATGGTCCACATTTATTTTTGCAGACAAGCGCGTAAAATCAGAACCCACCACAATACCTTCTTTAAAGTTATAACCACCAGATAAGGCAAATTTTGTTTTTTCAGAACCGCCAGAAACCGTTAGTTGATAGTTTTGAGTGGATGCTTGACGAAAGACAGCATCTTGCCAATCTGTTCCTTTTCCTAATAATTCAGGGTTTTCAAATTCTTCAATCAAGGTAAAACCTATATCTCCATAATAGGCTGCATATTGACGTAAGTCTAAAACAGGGATTTTAGTTGATAATTCTTGTAGGCCATAATAGCTTTCTAAGCTAATATTTGACTTACCCGCTTTTCCTCTTTTTGTAGTAATTAAAACTACACCGTTGGCAGCTCGTGCACCATAAATAGCGGTGGCCGAAGCATCTTTTAAAATTTCAATAGATTCTATATCGCTAGGATTAACCGTGTTTAATGCATTAGAGTTTTGACCTCCGCCGTCTAATTCGCTAAAGTTGGCAGAAGTTCCTTGATTATCATTTACGACAGGAATACCGTCTATCACATAAAGTGGCTCCGCAGAAAGTGTCGAACCGATACCTCTAATACGGATAGATACACCACCGCCAGGAGCACCAGAGTTTTGGGTAACTTGTACACCTGCTGCTCTTCCTTGAAGTGCTTGGTCCAATCCTGTGGCAGGCAAAGCTTTTATTTCTTTTTCTCCAACGGATGATAATGCACCTGTTAAATCACTTCTTTTTTGGGTACCATAACCGACGACGACAACTTCTTCTAATTGCTTGGCATCTGATTCTAAATAAATCTTCCCCAAATTAGCATTTCGGACTTTAATTTCTTTTTCAGTATATCCAATATAACTAAAAATTAGTGTTGCGCCTTCTTCTACTTCTAAGGAAAATTTACCATCAAAATCAGTAGCAGTACCGACATCTTTCCCCTTTAATAAAATATTTACTCCTATTAATGGGTCATTATTATCAATATCATAAACGCTTCCTGAAACGGTAATGATGGCTTTTTGCACTTTTGATATAGCCTGCTTTTGGTTATGCTGTTTAATGATTTCTTCCTTGTCAGAAATAACTGTTTCGACTTTTATGATATAAGTTTCCGCTCCTAGTTTTTTAAAATCAAAGGTTGATTTACGCTGTAGTTCTTTTAGCTCAGCTTCTACTGATTGATGTTTAATGGACCAATTGGTTATTTGCTTTCCAGCAATTTGTTCCACATCATAAACAATGTTGACTTGGTACACATTGGCGACCTCATCAATGGCTTTGGAAAGCGGTATGGTTTTTTGCGCTAAACTACTTTGAGATTTAGTAGCGGCATTTCCTAATAAAGGAAAGCAACACATACCAATAAAAAGTAGAAAAGAAGTGAAGCGGTGAAGTATTTTCATATGCTAAAATTTCAATTTCTTTAAAAGTAGACTTAAAGCTTAGTCAAAATTTATCTGATTAAATAAGTTCTAATATCCAATTGCTCAATCTGCAAATCATATATTTCCGAAAGTGCTTTTAGTAATAATTCTGGGTCATTCTTCGGTATAGTTGCGGTAATTTTTCTTTTCAATAGTGTTTGGTCTGCTACAGTCACTTTCCAATTAAATTCATCTTCTAATCTTTGAATGACTTTGGCAATAGTCATTTCTTTAAACACCATTCGTTTAAATCTCCACGCACTAAAAGCATCTACATCTGCGGTTTTTCTATCATAAAAATCTGTTCCGTCTATTCTGACTAATTCTCCGGGTTCCATATTTAGGAGTGGGTATTTAGGAATGGACAATGCGACTGCGCCTTCCAAGAGTGCTACTTCTAAAGTTGTCGCTCTTTGCTTAACATTAAAAGAGGTTCCCAGTACTTGAATCGTTCCTTTATTTGTTTGAACAATAAACTGTTCCTGTACTGATTTCCTTTTTACTTCAAAAAAAGCTTCTCCTACTAATTGTACTTTACGCTGGGTATTATTCGACCAGTGTTTGTGAAAAGTAAGGCTTGAATTTGCATTTAAGATTACTTTACTCCCATCTGGTAAAAGATAGGTTTTTATGTCTCCGTAATTGGTTGTCAACTGAATTGTTGCAGTAGAGGGCGCTAGGAAAAATTTCCATATACCCAAGGAAAATAGGAATAATAGGGTAGCGGCAATAGAGATAAATTTTCTTCTATTATTTTTAGGTGTTTTTTTGCTAGGAAGTGCGACTAGTTTTGTAGGCTGTTCTAATTGTTGTTGGTCGATTACTTTTTTGAAATCTAAGAATGCCTCAGAAACTTCATAATCAGAAGGCTGTAACGTCAATGTTAAAACTAAAGCCTTTGCCTCTTCAAATACTGCTTGCTGTTCTGGAAATTGAAGTAGCTGTTGTTCCCAATACGCCACAGATTGAGTAGTTGGATACAAGCAATGGTTTTGAAAATGCTCAGAAGCTACTAAGGCCGCTACAGTCATATGGTTTAAATTCATTATTTTTTAGTGTAAATGCAGTTCGTCCAAATGGGGAAATAAATAACGCTTTTATAAATAAGAGGAAGGAATTTGGAAGATTTACTATCCGAATGAATTTTTTTTTTGAAAAAAAATTACAAACTAGAAAATAGGGTGGAAAGATTTGCGTAATTTTTGAATAGCAGAATGGATTTGATTATAAATAGTTTGTTGACTTTTACCTGTAGAAGTAGCAATTTCTGCATAATCTAAGCCTTCTTTGAATCGTAAACTAAGTATTTCTTTTTGTTGGTTGGGCAGCTTATTAATAGCCGTTTCTAATTGAATCTTTTGTTTTTTTTCTGTTTGTAAATTGATAAGCAAGGATTCGTAAGAAGGAACACTTAAGGAATTAGACTGATTTTTTAAGGCGAGCTGATTGGCCGTATTTTTTTGAAGTGTTTTGACAACTTTTCGATGAAAAGCCTTTTTGAGATAAGCTTCTAAGTACTGAATATTCTGTGATTGAAACCTATTTTCCCATAATTGTAGAAAAAAGCTTTGTAATAAATCTTTAGTTAATTCTTTATCTCCACAAAGCCGATAACCGAGACCAAACAATACTTTATAATGGGTCATAAAAAAACGCTCGAAATCCAAGTGTTGGTTTTCGATTACTTTAGCTGTTTTTTTATGTAAAGTATGTTGGTTCAATTCGATTTAGCTAAGGTGTTAGAATTAGTTAACACCTAAAGATAATCAATCAATTCAATTTTTTTTTATTTTAATATGAAAAAATATGAAAAAATTGAACCAATTCAATTTTTTGCAAGCTCAAAGACAATTGATAAAAGGGCGACTTTGAAGATTGGGCCTTACATTTGTTTTGATAGATGATACTCTTTTATAAATAAATAAGCATGAATATTAAAATTCGTCCAGCCGCCCCCAAAGATTTAGAAGTCATTTGGCAGATGTGGAAAACCATCATGAAACAAAAGATTTATTATCCCTATGATGATAGTTTTAGCAGAGCCGATATTGAAAAAAGCTGGGTCAATTTAACGAATCATACTTACGTCGCGGAAGTAGAAGATAAGGTGGTTGGAGCTTATATTTTTAAGGCAAACCAACCTGGTTATGGAGGGCATATTGCCAATGCCGCCTATATGGTAAAAACGGAAAATAGAGGTCAGGGAATTGGGCATTTTTTATGTGCTCATTCTATAGAAATGGCAAAAGAAGCAGGCTATCGAGGTATGCAATTTAATCTTGTAGTCAGCACAAATAAAGGAGCAATTAAAACTTGGTTAGATAACGGCTTTGAAATTATAGGGACAGTGCCAGAAGGGTTTTATCACGTAGAGGAGGGGTATGTAGACGCTTATATTTTTTATCGAAAACTTTGATAGAGGTATCAGGTATTAGGGTATCAGACTGGACGAAAAATCCAACCTGATACCCAAAACCTGAAACCTGAAACCCGAAACCAAATTTACTCTACCTTAAACATATCATCACTTAATCCAGAGTTTACTTTAAGTTCTGTGATTTTTAAGTCTAAAGGAATCGGTGCAGCACCAACCAACTTTCGACTAAAAGGAAATAAAATACCATCCACTTCTTGATAATCACCTAAGTCTGTAGAAACGGTCATTATTTGTCCATTAGGTCCAGGTACATTACTAGATTCTTTGATTTTTAAATACGTTTTTGTATCGAAGAACAATGTTTGTTTTTTGCCTGATGGAGATTCTACTTCTACTACAAAAGCATTTGTTGAACCAATATTTTCTGTACCAACTAACTTAGATTTATAACCTAATTCATCAAATTGCATTTCTGTAAAAAGCACCGCTTGTTCTTTAGCATCTGCAACTTGTTCTGCTGGCATTGCTTGAGATTGACCACCCATAGCAATTTTTCCTTTGTCGCCATTTAAAATAGACTCTTGCTGCGTCATGCCACCCATACTCATGGACTGGTACGTTTTATCTGGTGCTTTTTGAGCAATTTTCATTTCCATTGATTGCCCCATTACATCAGCAGCCATAACCATCGTCAAATCTTTGACGGCCATTAGCTTTTCTTTACCACCAATCGCAGCAATATATTTATCCAATACTTGTTGGACCGTCATATTTGCCGCAGCTGCATTTTCTTCCATTTTTAAAGGCGTACCATAAGCATCGTAATAATTTACTTTTCCATCGGCAGCAAATTGAGCTAAGCTTTCTGCTACTTCTCCTTTATTACCAACTACTAGAATGTGTGCATTTTCTGGCGTGATATATTTTTGAGCCATTGCTTGAATGTCGTCCGCCGTTACCGCATTTAATCTTTCTAAGTACGTAGCGTAGTATTCTGCTGGCAAATTATATCTAGCAGTATTTAAAGCGAATCGAGCTACAGTTTGTGGGCTTTCTAAAGAACGCGCAAAACTACCCGTCAAATAATTCTTCACTAAGTTCAATTCTTTTTCTGTTACCTTCTCATCTCTAATTCTATTTAATTCTTTTAAGAATTCTGTGATAGAAGCCGCCGTCACTTCATTTCTAACGGGAGCAGATGCGGTAAAAGAACCAATTTCTTTATCATAAGAAAGCGAAGAACGAGCGCCATAAGTATAGCCTTTATCTTCTCGAATATTTTGATTGATTCGGCTTCCAAAGAAACCACCTAATAAGACGTTCATTACTCTAGCCTTAATCCAATCGTCCGAATCTGGTTTTAATTCAACTGGGTAAGTAATATTAATCACTGATTGAACAGCACCACTTTTACTCACAAAATCGACTTGCCTAGCAGCAGGTTTTTGAGGAGTAGCATACGTTTTCTTTTCAACAGGCTTACTCATCCAATTGCCAAAATATTTTTCTGCTAAAGGCTTAGCTTCTGCGGCAGTAATATCACCAACAATGATTAAATACCCATTATTTGGTTTGATATACTTGTTGTAATAAGCTTTAGTTTGAGCTAAAGTAATTTTTGAGACTGTTTCTTCTGTCTCGATTTCACCGTAAGGGTGGTCTTTGCCATACTTCAATACACTCGATACGCTACTAGCAATCGCATTAGGGTTTTCTTTAGCTTGTGCTAACCCAGATAGCGTTTGTTTTTTGATTTTATCAAATTCTGCTTGAGGGAAAGAAGGTTTTAATAAAATATCTGCTGCAATTTCCATTAAGCCTTCTGTATGCTTTTTTAAAGAAGCCCCAAATAAGCCAGAGCTATTACTATTTAAAGAAGCCCCCATAAAATCAATAGCCTCATCAATTTCTGCTTTACTTTTTGTAATCGTACCAGCACTTAATAATTGTCCAGCGATACTCGCAGTACCAGCATATTCATTTTCCATAAATGGAGGAACATCGACAAATACTTGGAAAGAAACCCTCGGCAATTTATGGTTCTCCACCACAAATACTTTTAAGCCATTTGCCAGATTGAAATTATCCGCTGACCCGACTTCAATTTTTGGAGCAGGCCCAGGTTGAGGAGCTGTTTTTCTGAAATCATTTACAGAAGCAACCATTTCTTCAGCTTTATCTTTTGCCCCTTCCATTTTATCCTTTCCTATGGAAGTAGCATCAGCTAGCTTAGGCGTACACTGAACGAAAAAAAGTCCACCTGTTAATAATAAAAATAATATCTTTTTCATCGTAATATAGTTAAATAACAAAGGAAAGAAACCTCTCCTTTATTTGAAATTTTAGATTTTGAATTTCCTAAAGAAAAATAAACGTTCATCTTGACGAATTTCTACCTGTCGGTAGACAGGCATCATTCATCATTTATCCTTCATCGTTTTTAAGGTTGAGCCTGCTTAGGCAAGTAAAATAAATTGACTCGGCTATCTTTTTTAAAGTATTCCTTTGCTACTCGTTGAATATCAGCTTTTGTCACGGCTAAGTAACGGTCAATTTCTGTATTAATTAAATTGGTGTCCCCATAAAAGGTGTAATAATTAGCTAAGCTTTCTGCAATTCCATATACAGTGGCATTACCTGTTATAAAATCATTTTCTACTTGATTAACCAACTTCTGAAATTCTTTATCTGAGATTAATTCATTTTGCACTCTTGCTATTTCTGCATCAATAGCGTCACTTAAAGCGGCTGCATCTACGCCCATGTTTGCTACGGAATAAACAATATTAACTCCGGGGTCTTCAGCAGGAAGAGGGAAACTACCAGCGAAAACTGCTTTTTGCTGCTCGTCAACTAAAGCTCGGTATAATCGAGAACTTTGTCCTTGAGATAATAATTGAGCCAACATACTCACTGCATAAAAATCAGGCGTTCCTTGAGCAGGTAATCTATAAGTTTGCACCACCGCAGGTAACTGAATATTATCAAATACAGTATCTTTTACCTCTCCCATAATTGGTCCTTCGACCACATCTGGCCTATAAATCTCTTTGGTCCCTTTTGGAATACCACTAAAGTATTTATCCACCATTTTCTTCGTTGCTTCGATATCCAAATCTCCTGCGATAGATAAAACAGCATTATTGGGTACATAAAAATCTTTGTAAAAATTGATGTAATCAATTTCTTGTGCGGCATTCAAGTGCTCCATGGAGCCAATTGGCACCCACCGATAAGGATGTTTAGTAAATGCTCTTGACATAGATTCGGGGAGAATCGTACCATAAGGCTGATTTTCGTAACGCTGACGACGTTCTTCTTTGACGACTTCTCTTTGTGTCTCCACTCCTTTTTGGTCTACCTTAGCGTGTAGTAATCTTTCTGATTCTAGCCAAAGACCTAGTTCCAATTGATTGGATGGCAATAATTCATAGTAGAAGGTTTTGTCTTGAGAGGTATAAGCATTATTAGAGCCACCTGCTCCATTAATATACTTATCAAATTGGCCTCTAGGAATATTTTCCGAACCTTCAAATAATAAATGCTCAAAGAAGTGAGCAAAGCCTGTTCTATCAGGGTTTTCATTTTTTGAACCAACGTGGTACATGATAGAGACAGCAACAATCGGTGTAGAATTATCTTGGTGCAAGATGACATGTAAGCCATTGTCCAAATCATATTCTACAAAATCAATTTTATTCATTTGGGCATTAAGCGTGAATATCCCAAATAATAAAAATAGACTAGTAAATCCTTTTAATTTCATGAACATTTTGTATTTAGTGAGTTGAGAATTTAGGAAGTGGGGCTAAAAGTAAGTTGTGATTAGATTAATCTATCTACAAACAGATTGCGAAAATGCGTATTATTTTTAATTTATTAAGATATATTCGATGAATTGTGGCGTACAAATGACGAAAACATAGAATATATATAGATATTGTAGGGAAATCAAAATAAGAAACGACTTACAAAGTCAGAGTTTTATGAAAAATTCTTAATTAAAATAACCAGTACAATGTTAAATCGAAGAAAATTTATCCATCGTTCCGCCTTAAGCTCGCTGTTAGCAGCAATAGGATTAGGTAGCACCGCTTGTGCCTCCGAAGAAAAAACACAACAAGTCTCAAATGATATAACTAAGCCTACCGTAATAGCTACTTGGAACAATAAAAAAGCCAACCAAACTGCATGGGAAGTGATAAAAAATGGAGGTCGTGCTTTAGACGCGGTAGAGGCAGGAGTAAAAATACCAGAAGGAGATGAAACTGACCAATCGGTAGGATATGGAGGAAGGCCTGATAGAGATGGAAAAGTAACACTAGATGCTTGTATTATGGATGAAAATGGAGATTGTGGTTCTGTTTGTTTTTTACAGGGCATTAAGCATCCTATTTCAGTAGCTAGAAAAGTGATGGAAGAAACCCCCCATGTTATTTTAGCAGGAGCGGGCGCTTTAAAATTTGCCTTAGAGCAGGGATTTAAGGTAGAAGAAATGTTGACCGAAAAGTCCAAAAAAGAATATGAAGCATGGCTAGTCAATTCGGAATATAAACCTGTTATCAATATTGAAAATCACGATACCATCGGTATGATTACTATTGACCAAAAAGGAGATATTTCTGGCGCATGTACGACTAGTGGGATGGCTTATAAAATTCATGGACGAGTTGGCGATTCTCCAATTATTGGTGCGGGTATGTTTGTGGATAATGAAGTAGGCGGTGCTGTAGCAACGGGTGTAGGGGAAGCAGTTTTGAAAACTTTAGGTTCGTTTTTAGTCGTAGAATTAATGAGACAAGGAAGAACCCCTCAAGAAGCCTGTGAAGAAGCGGTTAACAGAATAGCGAAGAATCAACATTATAAAGATATACAGGTGGGTTACTGTGCTATTAACAAAGCAGGAATGCATGGAGGTTACAGTATTCAGCCAGGATTTAGTTATGTGTTAAATCAAAAAGAAGAGACAGAATTATTTAAAGCGAAATCTTTTTTGGATTAATAGAAATAGCCAGTTGCCTATTAATTAGAATTTTAGACATACGCTAAACTAAAATAGGCAACTGACATTGATTTAATACCGATTTACATCATAACGACTTAATAATTTCCGCTCAATACCAGCATAGAGACTTAGTTGATATTTGCCGGGCAATAATTGCATCAATTTAATTTCTTGTACTGTTTGAGGGGACAAGTGTAAAAAGGATTTAATAACCTTCCCTTTATTGGTTGTTAATTTTAGATGGTAAGAAGATTCGGTTTCTGCATCTAAGTAAGCAGTAACAGTAAGTTGGTCACGGTCAGGCACGACTTTAAAATTAGCTTTGGCCAATTGTTTTCTTCCTTTTCTGGCTTTGCGCAATTTTCTACGTGTCTTTCGAGATTCTTTAATAGACATATCAGGTTTATAGTCCATCGTGTAATAAAATTCATCATCATATTTCAGCTCCATCATACAACTATAAGGGTCAATAGTTGAAGAACGATAGCTAGAATAATTTTTCCAATTCTGTTGTGCGGTAGCATTCAAGGCAAAGCCTAGACATGCTAGTAGGAGTAGTTTTCTCATAAGTCATAATTTTTGAGGTAAAAAAATACGGGGTGACTTACCTTCCATATAGATTAAGTCACATCTAGGTTATTATTGTTGGTGGAACCCAAAGTTGATTTAGATTTGTTTTTGACGAATGAAGTAGGTTGGATAATTCCTACACCTATTTTTGGTGACTTATCGGAATTACTATTCCGCCATTTGGAAAATTTTAGCTTTTCTGAATTAGCCAGAATATGACAGGCTAAGCAGTTGAATGTGTGTAGACTCATAGTTTTATTTTTGGGGTGGTTTGATGGAATCATTCTAGACTTTAATTGTAGAATTATCCATCAAACCATTGCATTATTCTTAAATAACTCGCCTGTAATAATAATTCTTGGTTTTTTGAGGCGGAGTTAATTACATTAAACACAAGTGCAATTTCTTACAAAATGGAATAATAGACTAGCATTTTTTGTTCAAAAACCTGTACTTTTTAGACAATTACTTGTAAAATGATAGAAAAACAAGGATTTGGTTGCATTTTCCTAACGGAAGGAGTTTTAATGAAAAGGTTTATTTTCGGATGGAACTAGGTGTTTTTCCATAGACCTGCTGGAAGGTTCGAGAAAAATAATTAGGGTCGGAGAACCCTAAATCATAGGCGATTTCGGAAATATTAAGGGTAGTGGTTTTTAATAAAGTCATTGCTTTTTCCATTCGAATAGAGCGGATATATTGAGTAGGTGTTTTGCCCGTTAACGCTTTTAACTTTCGATAAACTTGAACTTGGCTCATGTTCATTGCTTGAGCAATCTGAGGAACAGAAAAATCATTCTCTATTAGATGCTTGTTAATAATCTGATATACTTCTTTTAAGAAAATACTTTCAGGGTTATCAATTTTAGCTTTATTTTCTTTTTCTGAAAAGTTACCCTTTGCATAATATTGTTGCAATCGGTTTCTTAGTTCCACTAATTTTTCCAGTCGAATGAGTAATTCTTCTTTGTCAAAGGGCTTCATTAAATAAGCATCCGCTCCATACTTCAATCCTTTTAATTTATTCTGGTGGGTAGCTTTAGCTGTTAATAATATGATAGGAATATGGCTCGTTTTTTTATCTTGTTTTAAAGTTTGAGTGACTTCAAAACCATCTTTTTCAGGTATCATCACATCACTAATAATGATATCAGGAACCAATTCAAATGCTTTTTCTAGTCCTTCAATTCCATTTCTTGCTACTTTAATTCTATAATGTTCTACTAAGCAGAGTTGGATGTAGGTTAGAACGTCCTCATTATCTTCGATGATTAATAATAATGGTTTGTCATCTATTTCGAGGTTAATTGTTTCTACTACATTCGATGCTTCGATAGTTATTGGATTGGGTTTAGGTGGACTAGAAACAGTTAGTGGCATATAGGTTAATTCAGTTTCCATATCAATAGAATTATATACTATTACAGGAGACAGTTCTTTTTCATATGGCAATAAAACAATGAATTTACTTCCTTTTCCTAGTTGACTTTCAACTAGTATTTCTCCATTCATTAAATTGACTAATTCTTTTGTCAATGCTAGACCAATTCCTGTTCCCTCGACTTTTCTAGTAGAAGTATTATCGGACTGATAAAATCGGTCAAAAATATGAGGAATCTCTTCTTGAGCAATGCCAATTCCACTGTCTTCTACTTTTATTTGGAAAAAGGATTGTTTCTTGATTTCCACAGTTTTAACATGAATGATAATTTGTCCATAATCAGATGTGAATTTTATAGCATTAGATAACAGATTTTGTATGATATGTTGAATTTTTGCTTCATCATACTTTATAATTAATTGTGGTTTTTCAGTGTAAAAGGTCAGTTTTATATTTTTTGTTTCCGCTGCCGATAAAAAAGATTCCGTCAAATATCGAACATAATTGACAATATCTTTTTGGATTAAATCCAACTGCAATTTTCCTTCTTCTGCTTTTGCTAAATCGAGCATTTGGTTAATTAGCCGAAGTAAATTTTTGCTATTCCGATGAATTAAGTCTTTTGCCTTATCGTTATTAGTTATTCTTTCATTAATGCCCATGATAACCGTTAATGGTGTGCGGAATTCATGCGTAATATTGGTGTATAACCTACTTTTAAGGTTATCTAATTCTTTCAATCTCTCCCCTTCTTTTTGCTCTTGTTCTTGGACTAATTTAGTTTTTACCAATTGAAAATGGGCTTGCTGTCGTTCTCGCTCTTCCAATAATCTTCTATAGGCTAGTCCCAAAGAAAAAGCCATAATTTCAAATATGGACCCAATCCTAAGGGATAAAGTGGAGAAATCAATAGATTGTAATCTTGAAAAAATGGTTAATAGAATGCCACTTCCCATAGTGATAATACCGAAAACAATAAAGTAGGCTTTTTTATCTTTAGTTTTGATAAGAGGAATGGCACTACCAAAAATGGACAGACAAAATAAACCCGCAAAAGAAAGAGAAACCCTATCTGAAATATTATAACTGAAATTAGTGCTCGACATCAAATAAGCATCCAAAAGCATAGCAGGAATAGCCAAGAGAGCTAGCCATTTAAAAATACTATCCCAAGTAGGTAGCACTTTTGATAAGTTCATAAAGGTTCGAACAAATGTCCAATACCCTATCATGCCGACATAGAACAACAACTTAAAGAAATGAATCAATTCTGGTTTAGAAGGAAATAATCTACCTGTAAACCAATCTGCTAGACTGCCGGAATTGTAGATAACAAACACTAACAAGCCCAATAAATAAACCGTATAAAAAATAAAGGCTTTGTCCTTTGCAAAAATGTATAAGAACAAATTATAAATAAGCATCATCAACACAAAGCCAAAATAGAGGGCATTTCGTTCTTTGTGATTACCTAAATCGGTTAAATATTTTTCAGCAGAAGTGATACTTAATGTGAATTCAGGAGAGATAGCGCTCCGGTCACAGTCCATTCTTGTATAAACGGTATAGGACTTGTTAGGAAGTAGACTAAGTTTTACAATATTAGCTTTTATATTTGGTGCAAAGGTTCTTGCTGCTAATGGGGTAAAAAAGCCACTTTTATAAGTCTGAATAATACCTTCATTATCTAGGACATAAACATCCAAGTCTGTAAATGTAAGAGAATATTTTAGGACCCATTCAGTGTTGGGTTGTTGGTTTGGTAAGTTATTTTCAATTTGGAATTTGCTCCAGTAAATTTTTTGAGGCTGAAATTTATTGGTCCAATCTTCTAAGTTTTTAAAATTTAATGCGCTATTATTAGCTTTTATTTTATCAAAAGATAAGGTAGCCGTTTCATCAATCGCTAAATCTAATAAATGAGCGTTGAGCACATAGGTATCCTCCAATTTATCTATAACCAATGATTGACCATTAGTTTTAAAGTTAAATAATAAAAGGACTGCAAATAGGTAATATGTAAAAAGTTCTCTCTTCAAGTATATCTCGGTAGTATCTCTATGTAAATAAATCTCATAGCGTGTATAGGGCGAACGAAAAGTCGTTTTTATAATATGTAATCGACTGATAAAAGCTAAAAACTGCCGAAATATTGGTTTGAAGATGCAATCTTCAAACATCCGACTATCAATTTTTCAAAGGTTTATATATTACGATTTTGACTTT
>CALLVC010000098.1 GCA_938010785.1 uncultured Saprospiraceae bacterium | reverse complement strand
GTATTTTTTTCCTTTAGCTATTTTCAGGCTCGCCGACCGCAACTTTAGTATTTGGTGGTCTGAACAAAATCGGTCTTTAGAAAGAGTGAATTATGGCGGTCGATTTTTCCATCATAATCTGACGGGCAGGGGCGACCGCTTGCGCTTAATCACTCAACTAGGTTATTTAAAAGTCCTAGAATTAGGCTATGATTTACCGATGTTTAGAGGGAGTAAAAATTGGGGAGTTTTCGCAGATATTCATTTTTCCAATCAGCGGGAAGTGGCCTATATTACCCAAGGTAGCCGACTTCAATTCTTTAGTGAACCTGAAGACCCTACACTGCTAAAAAGGTTTAGAATTGGAGCAGGAACGACTTATCGAAAAGGTATCTACGAATACCATACGGGAAAGATTTTATACAGTGATAATTGGATTGGAGAATCTATCGCTGATTTAAATCCCGAATATTTTTTAAATGGAATTAATGAACAGCAACATTTTACTTTCCAGTATGATTTCACGATAGACAGACGAGATGTGAAAATTTACCCAATTGGAGGTTATATATTATCTGCTAGCGTTCAAAAAGATGGTTTTGGGTTTAAACACGAGGATGTCAATACGCTTTCTACCACCGTTTCGTATGCCCGTTTCTTTCCATTAGGCAAACAACGAAAACATAGTTTCGGCACAAAAATACAAGGGAGATATACGTTCAATCGAACCGAACAACCTTATGGGCATATCTCTGCTATAGGCTACTTACCTAATCTTTTAAAAGGTTATGAATTTTATGTGATGGACGGCTTAGACTATGGTTATCTTAAAACGCATTTTAGAATTCGCCTTTTAAAAAAAGAAATCAATTGGGGAAAATGGGTTTTCTTAGAGCAGTTTAGACATATGCCGCTACAAGTTTATTTTACGGTTAACAATGATGTGGGCTATGTCAATGCGCCGCATAACCAACTTAGAAGCACGCTAAGTAATGAGTGGCTGTATGGTCGAGGGGTCGGTTTAGATATTTTATTATACTACGATAAATTACTCCGTTTTGAATACAGCTTTAACCACTTGGGAGAACGAGGACTTTTCTTTTCTTTTGATTTAGCATTTTAAGTAGTCGTTTCTTACGCGATTTAATCGTAAGTACTCAATAGGCCATTAAATAATTTCATCTACAGATCTCTAATATCCATGTCCCTTCACTAATCCACGGTAAAAAAATAAATCCCACAGATTAGTAAAGGGACACGGATAATTATCATTGTAGTAAGATAAAAATAAATTCAGATTCTTTAGAGTCAAAGAATTAAGATAAGTCGTTTAAAGTGAACCACTTAGTTATCTTATTTCTTTGACGAGAATCTAAATTTATTTTTATCGCGTTCCATTTTCAAGTATTAATCTTTCCTTTTTTTCAATATCTTCACCAAAATTAGTTTCAATCTCCATCAAATTTTGGCTATGAAATATATATACTCTTTTTTAATTTCATCTATTTTATTGGCTTGTCAATCACCAAACACAACCAATAATCAAGAATCACAAGCTAAACAAATGCCTGAAAAAAAAGTCTTTAAAACGACGGGTTCTATTGAAAGATTAGACCCTGCTATTAACGAATTGATTCCCGAAAATGCTCAAATTGAAGTATTGGCAGAAGGTTTTACTTGGTCAGAAGGGCCTGTCTGGATTGAAGACGGTCAGTACCTATTATTCTCTGATATTCCGCCTAATAAAATTATGAAATGGTCAGAGAAAGAAGGGCTTAGTTTGTATCTAACACCTTCTGGCTATACCAGCGACATCGCAAGGGGAGGAGAAGTGGGTTCGAATGGCTTAATTTTAGATAAAAACGGCAGCTTGGTGCTTTGCCAACATGGTGACCGACGAATGGCTAGAATGACTACAAGTTTAGACAATCCACAAGCCAACTTTGAAACCATCGTAGACAAATATGAAGGCAAAAGATTTAATAGTCCTAATGATGCAGTTTATGATAGTCAAGGGAATTTGTATTTTACTGACCCGGCTTATGGTTTAGAAAAAAGAATGGAAGACCCTGCAAAAGAAATCGACTTTCAAGGTGTTTATAGATATTCAAAAGAAGGCCAATTAAGTTTAATTTCAGATAAAATAACTCGACCCAATGGATTAGGTTTTTCTCCAGATGAAAAAATATTATACGTTGGAAGTTCCGACCCCAAAGCAGCTATTTGGACAGCTTTCACCTTAAATGAAGATGGAACGGTAGCCAGTGAAAAACTTTTTTATGATGCCACAGGAAGCGAAGGAAAAGGCTTACCCGATGGTTTGAAAGTAGATAAAAAAGGAAATATTTGGGCAACTGCGCAAGGAGGTGTTTGGGTCTTTACGCCTGAAGGAAAAGTATTAGGAAAAATTAAAACTGGTGAGGCTACTTCTAACTGCGCTTTTAATACCGACCAATCAGCTTTGTATATGACTTGTGATGATTATTTGATGCGAATTAAATTGAAATAAGCAGTTTACCGACGAACCTGCCCGCTACACATTCAGGCGGGTTCATTCTATGGGTACAGATAAAAATGGAAAAGAGATTTAATAGTATTTAGCTGTCCATTCTAGAAGAATAGGTTGTACGGATTGAGCGGATTAGGCTGATTTAAATACGGATTTTATAAGTCGTATTTAGAAATCCGTATAAATCAGCCCAATCAGCCTAATCCGTACAACCTATACAGCATAATTTAGACAGTACTAATTTAAAAAATCTTCAAAAAAAATTTATCTGTACCCGTCAAATTCATTCGTCTGTACTTTTAAATTTTATATTTCCAAAAGATGGATTTTCCTTTTATAAATTTAATTACCTCGTGGATATTGGTTGGCTTGATTTGGGTCATACAATCAGTTCACTACCCTACTTTTGCGTTTATTGATACCGCCAATTTTCAAGCTTTTCATCAACATCATACCTCGGCTATTACCTTTATTGTCATGCCTTTGATGTTAGTGGAACTAGGACTTGGCATTTATTTGGCGAAGCAACAACCTTCCATTTATTTAGCCCCCATTATTTTGGTGGCTTTAATCTGGCTGAGTACGTTTCTCCTTCAAGTGCCAATTCACAATGCTTTGGGACAAGGGAAAGATAGTTTTCTAATTCAAAAATTGGTCAATACTAATTGGATTCGGACTATTTTGTGGACGATAAAAGCGATTTGGGTAAGTGTTTTACTTTATTCTAATGCCCGATAAATTATACAATAGTGCTTTTAAAAAAGGGCTAAATTTAAAAGACCAGATAATTTTCAAATCCTCCATTAAATTCGTTTCATCATCTAAGAACTTAAAAATTTGTTGAATTGAGTTTTTTCGATACATATCCGTATAAATCGACTCTCCTAATTCATTATGATTAACCAAGACATCTAAATACAAAGAATCGTACCAGCGGAATTTTTTATTGATAATCCCGTGTTCAGGAGCACGGTTATTTTTTAAGTTATGAATAATTTTTTGTGCAGCCTTTTCTATATTTTTAAAAGCATATCCAGAAGAGGGTTTAACATGTCCTCCTGCGGTTCCTATTTTCATAATATGTGGCAAATTTGCCTTTTCAAAAGGATAATCACTCATTGGAATAATACCAAATTCTACTTTTGAAATATGATATTGTTCAATTTTCAAGGCTTCCTTTATATACCTTCTGAGGTAATCGTCATAAGCATCATAGGCAATTAAATCTTCTGTAAACAAGGTGAATTCCACTAAGGCTTTGGTGGGTGAAACGGGCAAGACATAGGTAAAACAAGCGCTATCCTGCCATTTTACTTGAAAATCCATCATCACAAAAGTCGTGGGGTCAAATACGGGTTTTTCGGTTTCTATGACCCAGCCTTTAAAATGTTGCTGCAAAGTGAAATGTTGCTCACGGGCTGATTCAAATCCTTTGTCAATCCGACTATCGAAAACTTGCTTGGCAAAATAAGTACTTCGTTCACCTCTGATTTCTATTTTATCTCCTATGTTATTGACAGTTTTTACAGCATCTTTAATCCACTTAATATGCTCCGTTTCTGCAATCTTTTTTCTACCAAAGTCATAAAAATTGATAGATGGCAGTGTCTTGTATAAATATGGAGCTAAGTCTAACTCAATACTTTCTGTCTTCGTATTAAATTTTCCTTTGGACCAACTTTTTTCAATAATATCATCCCATTTACCCGCTCCTTTTTCCCAAAAGGACCAAGTTTTATCATCGACTTTTTTATCATCTTTATCGAGTATCAATATATGTTTATTAGCAAACCACTCATCTGTTAGCATAGCTAACGATAAGTGTAGCCCTGCTGCTCCTGCACCAATAATTACATAATCATATATTTTTAAATCCTGCTCCATATTTCTAATCTAACAACTTAATCCAATCAATTAACAAAGTAAATATTCCTTCTTGTTTATCCGAAATTAAAAAGCCAATTTGTCGTATTTGAGTCGGCTCAATAGGTGGAATATTATTTAACATTCTTCCTCGCCAAGTCGGTTTAAAATCAGCTAAGGGTAAAGTAATTTCTTGCCAAACGCCTACTTCCGTTTCAAAATCATTTTTATAAGACACCCCATCATACTGTCCATCTGTTCGAATGCGAAAACTGTATTTTTTACCATCACCTTTCACCCTTAATTTCACTTTGCTATATGGCGCATCAGGCAACTGTGCTAACACGCCACGAGTAGAAGCAAATCCCCCATTATTTTCAAGTGATACCTTTCCAGTAAACTTTCCTATTCCTTCTGGTAATATTTGGATGTCACTATCAGACATGCCGCCCATCACGCCATCATTAATGATTCGCCAATTTAACTTCGTCGGCACCTCAAAAGATTCTACTAGCATTGACGTTTGCGCCTCCATACAAGGAAATTTGATTATTAAAAATAAGACAATCCATCTAGTCATCATGTGTACTCAACAACCGTTTTACCTTTTTGCTTAGTAATAGAGGAAATTTAACATTTCAAAACGTTAATAAGTCTGCTATTGGGAAAATATTCTATTTTTAAGAGACTATTCCGTTTTTTTGTGGTCTAAAGGGTAAGTACCGACGAACCTGCCCGCTACACATTCAGGCGGGTTCATTCGTCGCAAAATAGTAAAACGAAGAATGAATTCGTCGGTACGCTTTTATACCAAAATAAAAATAAATGAAAAAGATACTATTTGTCTTAATAATCATCGCGAGCTTAGTTCCTAAAGCAGCCTTCAGCCAAGGCTTAGGAGAGGAAGCTGTCAAAAAAATCTTAGTGGACAAATTTAACGAACGCTTACCCGGTATACTAGGCAATGGAAAAATTTTGGAAGGACTCGATTTAGCTACTTTAAAAATCAGACCGGGTCATATCAAAATTAAAGGTCAAACAAAGTGGAATTTAAAATTAGGAAAGCATAATAAGCCCGTTCGCTTCAAGGGGATTATTTCGACTCGTTTTAAAAGCTTTGGCAAACCCGATTTATTAGTCAATTTCCCAGGTGATAAATTTCTATTTTTCAGAAAATATCAGAAGCTAAACGAGCTGGTCAATTTAAAGCAAATTTTGAATAAAAAGGATGGAAATCAAGATAGTAAATCCTAATCCAAATAGCTTTTAACGGACATGATAAATATATTGCTCAGGGCCAACAAATGAGCCATTTTGGTATTGGTAAACCTGCCAAAATTGTTGCGCATGGGCATCAAAAGCTGTAGTATTAGCAGTTTTCCATTCTAATTCTACTGCCTTTGTTTCGGCGAAATCTTCCATTCCACGGCGTTCGTCCACAAGACCTATAAACCCAGTAGAAGACGTTTGATAAATTTTGGTCCAGCCTTGGTCAGCGACCAATTGATAACCTAACACCTCTTCATAAAATTTTTGCATCAGTAACAAATCTTTATGATACGTCCAAGTGATAGACCCATAAAAATTTAAATCTTCTATTTTAGTTTTTAAAGGTTCAGCTTGCGCCAATACTGCCATAAATAATTCATTTTCTGGGTGCTGTTTGAACTGCTCAAATTCTAATAAATACCCTCCTGGGTCAATGGCCACAAAACCATCGTGCGGCCCTCCTTCTTTAGGTTTATAGGTGTATTTGATGGGTATATTTTTATTCTGCACGTACTGATACCAATCGGACAATTGGTCTGTCAAAAAGGCGATAGCCGTAGATTTGGTCTGTCCTTTTGGATGTGCCTCATTTAATGAATGAAGGGTAATAAAAGCGTCCGCACTGATTTGAAAAGTAGCGGCTTCGACCTTAGCAAAACCCAAAGTTGTTTCATAAAATTCAATTGCCGTCGGTAAATCCTCATAATACAAATGAGTGGTTTGGTCGGTTACCTCAAAAGAAGCTAAATTTTTATAGGTTGAATTTTTACTTAATAATTCATTGATTCCTTTGGGGCTGTAGCCCAATAAGCGGCCAAATCGTCTGGCAAATCCATCTAATTCATTCGTATCATTTCCTTCATAAGCCTGTACGTCTTTTTTCCATTGCTGATATTGTTTCAGCCTATTTCCTCTATAAATTAAGACCACTGTTTTTCCATTCGTCGCTTCGGCAGGAAA
>CALLVC010000097.1 GCA_938010785.1 uncultured Saprospiraceae bacterium | reverse complement strand
TTTAAAGGGTGAGCTAAAATAGATTTTCTCCGAAAATCTATTTTAGCTCACCCTTTAAATCCCTTTTTTACAAATTTTGCCGTTCGATACGGCAAAATTTGTTAGGAACGCTTAGTATGAAATTTTTATAAGAAAATCTTTAATGACCAATGACCTAATGGAAAGAGGTTCCCTTCTAAGTCGAAGAGAACCTCTTTTTTACTATGTAAAACTAATAATTAGTTGTGACTAAAGATTAGTAGCCTGGATTCTGAGTAAGTGACCCACCACTCGCTTGGATTTGGTCGAATGGAATCGGGAAAATATTTACGTGCTCAGGAGAAGCTGGCTTTTCCCACCAAGGATTATTATACTCTCCGAATCGGATTAAATCCGTTCTTCTAGCAGATTCTTGGAACATTTCACGTCCTCTTTCCGCTAAAAATTCGTCTGCATCTAAGCTACTATAAGCCGAAACGCCTGCTCTTGCTCTTAGTACGTTTACATCCGGAACTGCTAAATTCCAATCACCTGCTGCTCTAGCCAAAGCTTCTGCTCTGATTAAGTAAACCTCGCCTAAACGAACCAATACATAATCGTTATCCATATCTGGTAAACCAAATTGCTTATAACTATACTTAGCTGGTCTAGCACCTGCTTCTCTTAAGTAGTTAGGTGCTAACTCGTTAATTTGTGGTGTATAGTTCAATACAATATCGTTATCATCCGCAGCAAAATCTAAGATAGCGTTTCCTCCGAAATCTAATTGCTCTCCTACTAAGAAACTTGCTTGCTTTCTAGCATCACCATCTTCGAAAGAGTTATAAAACTCCTCTAAAGTAGCATAACCATTCCAAGGTTGGAAAGAAAAGTTATACGTAAACTGACTAGAGTAGTGTAAGCTCATTGGCGCAAAA
The DNA here is from genome assembly GCA_938010785.1 of uncultured Saprospiraceae bacterium. Lineage (GTDB taxonomy): Bacteria > Bacteroidota > Bacteroidia > Chitinophagales > Saprospiraceae > JAFMDF01. Next base: position 3,560 of record CALLVC010000097.1, on the reverse strand, counting down.
TTCATACCACCAGCACTTGCCTCATCGTAGAATACAGCGAAAATATGCTCTGGGTTATTCTCATTATTTGGCTCAAAAATTGCCCCAAACCCTTCAATATTATCAGGGTCTGCATCCACACCTGCTCTTTTACCTAAGTTAGGAACCGCACAACCTACACCACATAAAGAGTAAACACCGCTGTCAATAATATAACTAGCAGCAGCTGCTGCCTCCTCATATCTAGTTTGACCAGCATAAACTTCTGCATTTAAGTATACTTTTGCTAAAATACCTAAAGCGCCAAATTGATTGATTTGGTAAGGATTAAAATCTGTACCTAGTGGGCTATTAGATAAATCCATAGAACTAGAAATTTCTGAAACACCTAGTGCTTCCAATAATTCTGATTCTACAAAATCAAAAACTTCTGCTCTTGAAACTTGTGGTGCATCACCTCCTGGAGCAGTAATAACTTTTACATTACCAAAAGTATCCATTAACCTCCAGTATAAATAAGCTCTTAGTGCTCGAGCTTGAGCAGTTTGGTTAGCATCTAAGCCACCGCCAGCTAAAGCTTCATTTACTGTATTAATGGCACCATAATGTCCATTCCAAGAATTATTTAAAAAAGCGTGAGTCGCACCGTAAGAGTGTTGGTGTAAATCAATTAAGATACCACCATCAAACCAGTCACCACCTTTTGCTCCGATGACCATTTCATCTGAAGTAAGCTCTTGGATAGCATAGTAACTACCATGATTAGCAGTACCTGCTCCTCTTAAACCTCCATAGGCAGCACTTAGTGCACCACCTGCATCACCTCCACCACCAGTACTAACACCAGCTACTTGAATATCGGTTGTTACATCCCCTATCAAATCTTCTTCAAGGTCTGTACAAGCTTGTATTGCAAAAACAGCCATTAAGGCGAGCAATATTTTAGAAAATTTATTTTTCATATCAATTTAATTTAATTATTATTAATGATTCAAATTATAGTCTCTGTAAATAACTCTTTTTTTTCTTAAAACGCCAATTGCAAGCTTGATGTTTACTATTAACTGTCTGTCTCATGTCAAATTCAAGAATCATTTCTAAAGACTAGCAATGAATGATTGCAAATATCTTAGAAATTTAAGTTCACGCCCAAAATGAAAGATCGAGCAGCGAAATAGTTATTTCTTCTATCAATACCTGGTGCCAATACATCAAAATCATTAGGATTAGTGATGAAACCGTTATCCTCTGCTCCTGTATCCACTAAGTTTGGTTCAGGGTCAGCTCCTGTATAATTGGTAATCACGAATAGGTTTGTCGCCGTTAAAGAAACTACGGCAGAATTGAAACCACCAGCATTGATATCAAAACGTCTAGCAACTGTTAAGTTATCTAACTTAAAGAAATCTGCTTTTTCAACATACAAAGAACTGAATTGAGCAGTTGTTAAACTTGGGTCTGCTAATTCTGTATTTACAAAGTTGTAAGAAGATTGAGATGCAATCCGTGGCTCATAAAAAGCACGGAAAGTATTTACTAAACTATGACCAAAAGCACCTCTAAAAAAGGCATTTATTGACCAATCTCCAATTTCTAATCTGTTCGTCCATCCCAATTCTAAATCTGGAATACCATTACCTAATACCTCGAAGTCAACATCATCATCTAAACCTTTATCCTGTCCTGTAACTAAGTTACCATCACCATTTACATCGGCAAAAACAGGTGCTCCTTCATTTACTCCTGTAAATACTGGTCCCCAGATATTACCAATTTCTTCTCCCGGTCTAACCAAAATCATATTTGTACCATTCTGTCCCGGCGCACCAAGATTTCCTCTAACTTCGCCATCTAAAATATATTCTTCTAAGGTAGTTTTATAAGTAGACAATACAACTCCCGTAGTATAGAATAAATTACTATTTTGTACAACATCATAATTTAAGGCTAATTCCAAACCTTTTGTATTCAACTTACCAGCATTTTCAAATCGTCTATCTACCCCAAATTCAGCTACATCAACTGTTCTTTCCAAGATAAAGTCAGATATGTCTCTATTGTATAAATCTAAAGTTGCAGAAAACTTACCAGAAGCCACTTCAACTCCCAAGTTCAATTCTGCTTTTTCTTCCCATTTTAAATCTGGGTTAGCTGCTCTTTCTAAAGTTGTAGAAACAGCTCCTGTCTGTCCGTCATTAAAGATAGTACGGATTTCTTGACCTAAGCCAGATGGTCCTGGTAAAGCACCTGTCACACCATAACCTAATCTCACTTTTAATAAATCTAAGTTTCCTATTCCTAAGTACTTATTCAAATCAACACCAACCCCTAAAGCTGGAAACCAACCCCACTGGTTATCTCGTCCTAACTTAGAAGAACCTTCTCTTCTGATAGAAGCATTTACAAAAATCGCATCATCAAATGTTAAGTTTGCACGACCAAAGAAAGCAATAATTTTATTGTCTGGTGACGCACTACTATTTGCACTGATTAAACCTGCATTCTGCAAATCCTGAGAAGTTTCAATAGAATTACTGAAATCTAAATCATTATTAGGAAAATCTCCTAAACTGAAGAATTTATCGTCAAAGTTATCTTGTTGGTAAGAATAACCACCTGTAAATCTTAAATTAGAAGCATTTCCTAAATCAGTAATATAGGTTCCATAAGCTTCATACAAAGAAAACGTAGCATTGGACTCATAGAACTGAGCCAATCCTTTTCTAACTGCACTTGTTGCATTTCCTAAGAAATTAGCCGTTGTAGGTGCATATTGAGTTGTTGAAATATCTGTTTTTTGCTGAGCTACTCGGAAATTAAAGGTTAAGTTATCCGTTAAACTATAGGCAAAGTTAGCCCCATAGTTGAACTCTCTTCTTTCCGTATCATTTCTGTTCTGTTCCATAATAGAAACAGGGTTGAAACTATCGAATAAACCAAGTGTTTCAAAGAATCCACCAAACTGATCACCATTAAAAACAAAAGGAGCATCTGCACCCAAAACTGGAGCAGTAGGGTTGTATAAGATAGCATATCTTAACGCTTCATCATAGCCATTTTGTTGATCTCTTTGAGTGATAGAGGTATTGAAATCTATTTTTAACTTATCGTTAAATGCACTACTAGAAAAGTTCAAACGTGTATTCAACTGGTCAAAACCAGTATTTCTTAAAATACCATTTTTCTCTCTAAGGTTAACAGACGCACGGAAACTAGAATTATCTCCAATACCGCCAGAAACCGCTAAACCATGATTGTGGCTAATTGGGGCTTCTGTTACCTCATCTACCCAATCTGTTTGGCTACCTAAATCTGTACCACCTGCTGCTACAAATTCTGTTGGGCTTAAAGTTGCAATAGTGCTTATCGGAGATTCCGTAGACAATTGGCCATTGTAAGACCATTTCACATCTTGATTCTTCGCTCCTTTCTTAGTTGTAACGATGATTACACCAGAAGAACCTCGAGAACCATAAATAGCGGCAGCCGAACCATCCTTCAATACAGAAATATTTTCAATATCGTTAGGGTCAACATTTTCTAAAGAGGCACCAATTACACCATCTACTACAACTAAAGGT
>CALLVC010000096.1 GCA_938010785.1 uncultured Saprospiraceae bacterium | reverse complement strand
CGATGCCTATTTAAATCAATATTTACGCTCGAATTCAATTTTTATAAGAAAACCCTTTATTTAGATGAAACAACTTTGGATAAATCAATTTTTTGTTTTACATTTAAAGTATAAATCAACATTTATTTTTATAATTATGTCAAATTATATTCAAGTCTCAAATCAAAAAATTTTAGAAATAATTGAGGCACATCCAACCTCCCCAATAATAAATCAATAGTTATTTCAAAAATGCTGACGATTGTCATCACTACTTAACGAAGGAAACGATATATAAACTCATGACAGTAGAAAATTTAGAGAAGTTTTATCCTTACTTAAATCATTAAAAAATAGTTAATACTAAAAATGGGAATAGAAGCAAGAAAATATAAATTGATAGAACAGTTAATGAATGTTTCTGATGAAACAGTTTTAAAAAATTTAGAAAATATCTTTCAAAATTATTTGGAAAGTATTACCTCTATCAAACATTTAATCAAACCTATTAATGATAAATTAGATATAGAAGCTCTAATTCAAGAACAAAATTATAAAGGAGCGGACAAAAAAATAATTAATAATTTAATTGATGAAATGGCTATTGAAGAACCAATTGAAGATTTACTTAAAATGATATGAAATACTTACTAGATACAAATATCCTTATTATATATTTGAGAGACAGAAAAACTAAAACACATATTGAATCAACTTTCCAACCTTTTGACTTGCCAAATGTTCCTTTGGTTTCTATTGTTTCTGTAGGTGAGTTAAAATCATTTGCTCTAAGAAATAAATGGGGAGAAAAGCGATTATCCAATCTTGATATTTTTCTAGAGCAAGTAATTATAGTCGATATAAATTCCCATGATATAATTGAAAGGTATGCAAATATAGATACTTTCAGTCAAGGAAAACTAAAAGGTCAGCCATTAAGTTCTAGTGCTAGAAATATGGGCAAAAATGACTTGTGGATAGCTGCTACAGCATCTGTAGCCAATGCAACTTTACTTACAACTGATAAGGATTCTGAGCATCTTAATAAAAATTACCTCACTCTGGAAACAGTACACCTAATTTAAAATATTAATTCACTAACTTATCACCCGACTAACATTTGCCAATTGATAATAATTAGTGACCGTAAATTTAAAAGGAGTTGGAGCAATCAATTTTTTCACCATCATTTTCATTTAAATTATTCCAACAAGATAAAAAGATAAAGCCGCAAAACAAAAATCCCCAATAATTCTCCTACCTTACCACCCAATTTCAAAACAAACCATTAGCTAAATATAAATACAAAATGGGAATCCTCAGAAGTATCATCGGCATCTTCGCCTTACTATTCATCGCCTATTTGCTCTCCAATAATCGGTCAAAAATCAGCAAGCGAGTAGTCATTGGCGCATTCTTGATTCAATTGGGCTTTGCCTTTTTGACCTTGTACACAGCGGTAGGAAAGCAGCTATTGTTGTTCCTATCAAACATTGTTACCAATATTTTGGCTTATACCAAAGAAGGGACAAAGTTTGTATTTGGAGGGCTATCGACGGACAAGATGTTTGAGTTGTTTGGGGGAGATGGATTTATAGTTGCCTTGGAAGTGTTGCCTGTTATTTTGTTTTTTGCGGCTTTATCTGCCTTGTTATTTCATTTAGGTATCATGCAGTTATTCGTAAAAATAATTGGTGGTGGATTGCAAAAAATATTGGGGACTTCCAAAACAGAATCTATGTCTGCCAGCGCCAATATTTTTCTTGGTGTTACCGAAGCACCTTTGGTGATTAAACCCTATTTGAGTCGATTGTCAAAGTCAGAATTTTTCACTGTTTTGGTGGGCGGTGTGGCGTCCATTGCGGGGTCGATGCTCTTGGCATACGCTAATTTTGGGGTAAAAATTGAATACCTCATTGCCGCTTCTTTTATGTCTGCCCCCGCAGGTTTGATGTTTGCCAAAATCCTATTTCCAGAAACGCAACCAATGGCCGCTTTAAATGCCAATATCTCTATAGAATTAGCAGAAGACCAAAAATCTGCCAATGTGATTGATGCGGTGACTAAAGGCGCCTCTTTAGGACTTTCCTTAGCCTTAAATATCGGTGCCATGCTGATTGTGATTGTCGCATTGGTCGCTTTAATGAATGGGTTGTTAGGATGGATAGGCGGATTAGTTGGTTTTGATTTATCGCTTGACTTAATATTGGGGTGGCTCCTCTCCCCTGCTGCCTATATCATGGGGATTGATTGGCATGAAGCCACTTTTGCAGGTGCTTTATTAGGCCAGAAATTAGTCTTTACGGAACTCTTGAGTTATAGTAATTTGATGCCGTATTTGGATGGTCAAATTTTGGAAGCCACAGGTGCCCCCTTGAGTGAAAAGGCACAAATTATTTTATCTTTTGCACTTTGTAGTTTTGCCAATTTTGCCACCTTAGCGATTGCGATACCGGGGATTGGCGGTATGTGTCCAGAACGTCGCACAGAGTTAACGGAAATAGCAGTAATGGCATTAGTAGCTGCACTACTAGCTAATTTTATGAATGGAACAATTGCAGGATTGATATTGGAATTGCAGCAGTTGGGGTAGAAAAGCAAGTATTATTAAATCATCGTTCCTATGACACGAAGCAGGAAGCAGTATTACCCCAATTAGTACTAAATTAACATTGATTCATAATCCCTTAACAGTCGTTGTTAAAATAGCACCAACATTGGCTAATTCTCCAAAAGCATAGCATCGTAAACGCCCCTAATTTTGTCTTATAAATTGATTCATTATCTACTCTATTCTACTAAAATTATTTGACATGAAAACAGCACTTAAAATTATGGTGGTCTTCCTTTTTTCCACTTACACAAATCAACTAGCAGCAGCAAGTCAACTTACTTTTGAGTATAAGTATGAGTACACGATGTCTTTTATGCTAAAAATGGAAGGTTTACAAAATGAGCAACATTACATTCGAATTAAAGATGAAAATGGTACGGTCTTATTCAATGAAAAGTCAGCAAACCAAAATAAATTTCATCGAATGTACAATCTTAAAAACTTACCATCTGGTACCTATACCGTTATTGTAGAAAATGAACATAAAATAGTCATTCAGCCAATTTTAATGAATGGCAGGTTTTTGAAAATTGAAACTACGGCGCAAAAAGAAGTATATAAACCGACCCTAACATTAAAAGCATCAACTGTAGTGATTAATATGCTACACTTTGAAAAAAGTCCAATTCTATTAACCTTAAAAGATAAATACCATGAGGTAGTCTACTGTGATGAATTTAAGGCCTACGGTAGTTTAAATAAGCGATTGAATATGGCAAAATTACCAGCAGAAAATTACTTATTGGAAATAACCACTGAAAACTATACCGTAGTAAAAAATATAAATGCTACCCAGCAAAAAATTGAAACTATTAAAGCATTCTAAAAAGACAATCGGGTTAGATATTCATAAAGCTATGTTTCTAGGAAGCATGGCTTTTCTTTATTATTTTTACCTTTATAAATTTAAATCATATCAAGGAAAAACAATATGTCTAACCAACCAATCAGCCGTTTTAAAGTCCCAGCATTAAAAGATGTACCGACAGACATCAAAGAAAAGATATTAGCCGTACAAGCCAAAACAGGTTTTGTTCCCAATGTATTTTTAGCAATGGCTGCCCGCCCCGACGAGTGTCGAGCTTTTTTTATGCACCATGATACACTGATGCACAAAGAAAGCGGCCTAAGCAAAGGGGAAAGAGAGATGATTGTAGTGACAACTTCTGGTTTAAATCAATGTTTATATTGTGTAGTAGCACATGGTGCAGTATTACGAATTCGAGAAAAAAACACCTTAATCGCTGACCAATTAGCCACCAATTACCGCAAAGCAGATATTACCCCCAGACAAAGAGCGATGCTATATTTTGCAGTAAAAGTTTCCCAACAATCTCATGAAATTTCGGATAATGATTTTGCGGACTTAAAAGAGCATGGTTTCTCCCAAGATGACATTTGGGATATTGGCGCTATCTCCGCTTTTTTTGCGATGTCAAATCGCTTGGCAAATATGGCAAGTATCCAACCTAATGCAGAGTTTTATGCAATGGGGAGATAGATTTTAGTGGTGAATTGTTAGTGATGAGTGGTAAGTACTGGTAGTAAATGCTTCAGCCTGTCCCGTTCCAAGGTCTTTAGACCTTCAACGTTTATCAAAAAAGATTTTCTGCAAAATGCCGAATATTTGGTATTACAAAATTTCTAGCAAAATAGATATGATTAAGACTTATGCAGCTACTGCTTCGATTTTGAGCCTCAGCCTTTTTTCATTTGTAATACTTAATGTCGCTTGTATTCAAAAAACACACCTAGCTAAACAAGCGCCCCCAAAAGTTAAGCCTATTCCTTTCCAACAAATCAAAACAGATTCCTTATTTGGTAGTCCTCAAAATATTAGCATACTCACCGTTGCTAAAAAAGACAGTAATCTATATCGTTTTGACCTAGCCCATCATTCGAGTCAACTAACAACTACAAGTCAATTTGCCAAACAAGAAAATGCTTTAGCAGCAATCAATGGCGGCTTTTTTAATATGGACCATGGAGGAAGCGTCACTTATTTAGAAGAAGAAGACTCCATTTATCAGCGAAATATCCCGCACGGTGAAAAATGGGCAATAGCGGACTGGGCAAAAACGGGTGCGATTATCATCAAAAAAAATGGACAATTAAAAATTGAAGCTTCCAAAATTCCATCTTTTTATGAGCAAAGTCGATTAGAAGCAAGTGTTTTAATCACAGGGCCTTTTTTAATAGAAAATGGGCAAAAAATCGAATTGATAGGAGCAAAATTTGTCAAAGACAGACATCCTAGAACCTGTATTTGCGAGACCGATGATAGCCATTTATTACTCACCATAGATGGTCGTCAACCTCAAGCTAAAGGCATGAATTTATTAGAGTTACAAGATTTTTTATTGGCTCAAAAATGCCATACCGCTATTAACTTAGATGGCGGCGGTTCGACTACTATGTGGATAAAAGAACAGGGAGTGGTCAATAGTCCAAGTGATTTATTTGGAGAGCGAAAGGTAGCCAATGTAATTTTAATAAAAGCCAACTAGTGTTCGACCAAACATGATTTGACGGGTAAAAAGTAACCGCCAAATTCATTTGGCGGTAGGGCGAACGAAAAGTCAAAATCGTAATATATAAACCTTTGAAAAATGGATAGTCGATGTTTGAAGATTGCATCTTCAAACCAATATTTTAGCAGCTTTTAACTTTTATCAGTCGATTACATATTATAAAAACGACTTTTCGTTCGCCCTAATTTGGCTGGTTTTGATTTTACCTTGAACCAGCCAATTAAAATTGGCGGTTACGAACGATACATTCACCCGTCATTTTAAATTTGGTCGAACACTAGTAGATATACTCAATGTCTATTGTTATCAATTTTAGGCAATGGAAGCACTTAAATTAAAACAAGGATACTTCCTTGCCTTAAGGTCAGAAGTATCCTTGGAGAGAATCGCGTAGGTATTTTTATTTGGATATGTTGAGGTTTTTTGTGATTTCTTACAAGATTACGCTGGTTGTTATTTCATTCGTGGGTTCTAATAGCTGATTGTGATTTAACACCCCTTTAATGTCTCACTTAGGTTCATTTAGAAATACTATACAAATGTAGGTAATAATTGAACATTTTATTAAGACAAATAGTATTTTTGTAAGGGTTATATTTTCTATTTTTAATCCCAATAAATTATAAATCATTGATTTTCAAAATTTTAATTAACCTCTAAATATATTTTTGTAACGCCAAATTCAACAAATTGCAAAAAACTAAACTATATAAATTAATAAAATCTTTGTCAAAAAGTGAATTTAATCAATTAGAAGCCTATATCAACAGTCCTTTTTTCTTAAAAAAGAATAATTATCCGCTTAAATTATATCAGGCTTTAAAGGAATTTGCCCCTAAATTTAATGCAGCCAATCTAACCAAAGAAGTCATTTTTAGAATGGTTTTTCCTCAAGTTAAATATTGTGACGCTAAAATGCGTAACTTATTGAGTCGAACTGTCAAAATCGTTGATAGCTATTTACTTTATTTAGATAACGAAGCAGACGAATTTGGTAGAGATAAACGATTATCGGAAGTGTATAATAAAAGGAATATTGAAAGTGAGTTTTTTAATTATTCTAGGCGATTATTGGTAGATTTAGAAAATGTACTACAAAAAGATACTAACTATTATTTCAATAAATTTTCCTTAGAAAAAGAATTGTATTTTCATTTAAAAAGCAATAGAAAAAACTCTAATGAACTATTAAAAAAAACCATTTTTGATTTTCAAAATTATATAGGATTAGAACAAGCGAATATCGAATTAGAGGTTAATAATAAAAAACAAATGTTTAATCATGATGTTGAAATACCTTCTATTGGGCTTTCTCAAGAAATAGTTTCTGAAAATTTAAATCTTCTTTTTCTTAATGAAATTAATCAATTATTAATTGAAAAAGACATACAGCTTTATATAAAAATTATAGGGAATTTTGAAGTCCAATTAGATAAACTAGGAAATGAGGAAAGTCTCAATATTTATATGGCATTGCAAAATTTTGGAGTTAGACAAGCTAATGAAAATTTTAATTTATTTGGACCAATATTATTTAAAGTTTATCAAATCGGTTTGAATTCTAATCTTTTGATAATAAATGGGCTAATAATTACCTCTTCTTATCTAAACATTGTCATTGTAGGGCTTAAAATTGGTGCCTTTAAATGGACGGCTTCATTTATTACAAACTATGAACATTTATTAGCCCCAAAAATTGCTGAACCTATTAAACGATTTTCTTTGTGTAACTACTTTTTTATAAGTGGGGAACATGAAAAAGTATTAGATATCACCAATACTTACAAATTTCAAAAAATTGGAACATTTAGAATAATAAATGCCAAATCTTTTAGAATTCGCTCTTTATTTCAATTACTAAAATCCGACAATTCCTTATATAAATTATTATTGAATCATTGTTCTGCATTTGACAAATATATTGATAGAGAAAAATCCCTTATTAAAAAAAGGAAGATAATGTATAAAAAATTCACTACTCTTTTGAGAAAAATGGCACACGCAATAATTAATAATAAATGGGATGTTCAGAAAAAGAAAGCCTTTAAAATGGAAGTAGAAAAGGATAAGAATATTCGATATAGAGATTGGTTTTTAGAAATATTAAATTGAAGTTGTTTAGAGTTTTGTTATAAAATTGGTTCTCAATGTACCGACGAATTCATTCGTCGTTGATCTGGCTTTTAGATTATAACTTCTAATCTGACACCTAAAATAGAATCTGATAAATATTTGACAATTATTTTAAGGATTATACGATTCTTACTTCTTTTCTTTTAACTTCTTAGGCTAGCCATCGTAATTAGCACCTATTATATTAGGTATTTATATAAAATAGGTAGTAAATTTGTCATTCCTAATAAATAAAGTACTTACCAAATTATACCGAGCTGTAATTTTTTCGATTTTTCGGAAATTAGATTTGAGTTTTTCAAATCTAACAACTTGTATTTTTTTAAAATTTAAATCTAACTTAACAGTGGCAGGAAAAACGTTATTTGATAAGATTTGGGATGCCCATGTGGTTCAAGAAATCCCTGATGGCCCATCGGTATTATATATCGACCGACACTTAATTCATGAAGTAACCAGTCCTCAAGCCTTTAATGGTCTTGGTAGAAGAGGGCTGAAGGTCATGCGTCCAAACCAAACGGTAGCGACCCCTGACCATAACGTCCCAACAATTAATCAAGATAAACCTATTGAAGATGAACTTTCTCGTTTTCAAGTAGACACCTTAACTGAAAACTGTAACAAATACGGTATCGACCTTTATGGTTTGAATACCGATTACCAAGGTGTGGTGCACGTAATGGGACCACAATTAGGCGTTACACAACCTGGTATGACCATCGTTTGTGGAGATAGTCATACCTCTACTCATGGTGCTTTTGGTTGTATTGCTTTTGGTATTGGAACCAGCGAAGTGGAAATGGTTTTAGCTACACAATGTATTATGCAGCCTAAGCCAAAGAAAATGCGGATTAATGTCAATGGCCAATTGAAACCAAATGTGTCTCCTAAAGATGTGATACTATATATCATTTCAAAAATGACAGCAGCAGGAGGAACAGGGTATTTTGTAGAATATTCAGGTAATGTTTTCCGCGAAATGTCTATGGAAGGTCGAATGACTGTTTGTAATATGAGTATCGAAATGGGTGCTAGAGGTGGTTTGATTTCCCCAGATATTAAGACTTTTGAGTTTGTAGAAGGCAAGAAATATTCACCTAAAGGGGATGACTTTAAGAAAGCCGTTGCCAAGTGGAGTGAATTGTATACGGATGCGGATGCCGTATTTGACCGAGAAGTTGATTTTGATGCCTCAGATATTGAACCAATGATTACATTTGGAACCAACCCAGGAATGGGTGTGAAAATCACTGGTAAAATTCCAGAATTGAGTAGCATTGTAGGTTCTGAACAACCTTCTTTTCAAAAGTCTATGAATTATATGGGCTTCCAAGCAGGAGACACCATGATTGGCAAGCCAGTTGATTATGTCTTCATTGGTAGTTGTACGAACGGCCGAATCGAAGATTTGCGAGTGGTAGCCGATTATGTCAAAGGCAAACAAAAAGCGGAGAATGTAACCGCATGGATTGTTCCTGGCTCAAAAGAAGTAGAACGTCAAGCGATAGCAGAAGGCATCGTAGACGTATTAGAAGAAGCGGGTTTCAAAATGCGTCAACCTGGTTGTTCTGCTTGTTTAGCAATGAATGATGATAAAATTCCTGCTGGCAAATATGCCGTCTCAACTTCTAACAGAAACTTTGAAGGTAGACAAGGTCCAGGTGCTAGAACGATGTTGGCGAGTCCATTAACCGCAGCAGCAGTAGCTGTCGCTGGAAAAGTAGTCGACCCTCGAACTGTTTTGGAAACAGCTTAATTAGTGGTAAGTTGTAAATGGTGAGTTATAAATCTAACTCCTACTTACAACTTACCATTTACAACTTACAACTTAAAATATTATGGCAGTAGAAAAATTTGAACAATTAACCTCCACAGCGGTCCCTTTACCAATAGAAAATGTGGACACCGACCAAATCATACCCGCAAGGTTTTTAAAAGCAACCACTAGAGAGGGATTTGGCGATAATTTATTTAGAGATTGGAGATACGATAAAAATGACCAACCAATTGCAGACTTTGTCCTGAATAATCCTATTTATAGCGGCGAAATTTTAGTTGGGGGTAAGAACTTTGGTTGTGGGTCTAGTAGAGAACATGCTGCTTGGGCAGTTGGTGGTGCAGGATTCAAAGTCGTCATTTCTAGTTTCTTCGCAGATATTTTCAAAGGGAATGCTTTGAATAATGGGATTTTGCCCATTACGGTAAGTGAGGATTTCTTAGTAAAGATTTTTAGTGGCATTGAAGCAGACCCTAAAGCAACCTTTAAAGTAGATTTAGAAAATCAAGAATTGACTATCTCCGCAACTGGTGACAAAACTTCTTTTGACATCAATGGCTATAAAAAAGAATGCCTATTAAATGGCTACGATGATATCGATTATTTATTGAATATCAAGGATAAGATTGAAGCTTTTGAATTAGCTAGATAAACAAGGCTGATAGGCGAAAGGGCTGAAAGGCGGAAAGGCTAAGGGGTAGACAAACCTCTCTGCCTCTCCGCCTTTCTGCCTTTCTGCCGCTCCGCCTTTCAACCTTACAAATATGAAAATCACCATTTTAGATACGACCCTTCGGGATGGAGAGCAAACGTCTGGTGTTTCTTTCACAGCTAGTGAAAAGTTACATATGGCAAAATTGCTCTTAGAGGAATTAAAAGTAGATAGAATTGAAATTGCCTCAGCAGGTGTATCTGAAGGAGAAAAAGACGGTGCCAAAAGGATTTTAGATTGGGCTGCTCAAAATGGCTACTTAAATCAGGTAGAAATTTTGGGCTTTGTTGATAAAACAAGGTCTTTAGATTGGATTCAAGAAGTCGGTGGTAAAGTGATTAATTTATTGTGTAAAGGTTCTGCTCGACATTGCGAAAAGCAATTGAGAAAAACTCCTGAAGAGCATGTGGCGGATATTCAGCAAGTTATCTATTTTGCTAAAGAAAAAGGCATTACGGTCAATGTTTACTTAGAAGATTGGTCTAATGGCATGCGAACTTCCCCTGAATATGTTTTTCAGATTGTTGAAAGCTTAAAAAATTCAGGAATTAATCGTTTTATGCTTCCTGATACTTTGGGGATTTTAAATCCTGAACAAAGCTACAGTTTTTCAAGAGAGATGATTCAACGGTTCCCTCGCTTACATTTTGATTTCCATTCTCATAATGATTATGATTTAGCGACTGCCAATGTTTATTCGGCTATTCAAGCTGGTATGGATTGTATTCATTGCACGATGAACGGATTGGGAGAACGGGCAGGAAATGTACCTTTGTCTAGTGTGGTGGGTGTGGTGAATGACCATTTAAAGGAACATTCTATCAATATTAACGAAAGTAAATTATTTTCAGTCAGCAAAATTGTAGAATCCTTTTCTGGTATTCGTATTCCTGGAAATAAACCTATTATTGGTGGTTTTGTGTTTACCCAAACCAGTGGTATTCACGCTGATGGTGATAATAAAGACAATTTATACCATAATGAATTGATGCCTTCCAGATTTAATCGAAAGCATGAATATGCTTTAGGTAAATTAGCAGGCAAAGCTAGCATCAAAAAGAACTTGGAGGAACTAGGGATTGAATTGGATATTGATTCCATGAAAATGGTCACCAAGCGGATTAATGAGTTGGGGGATAGAAAACAACTAGTTACTAAAGAAGACCTTCCATACATTATTTCAGATGTATTGAAAAGTGAGCAAATTGAACAGAAAATCAAAATTAAAAATTATGCCTTATCTGTTGCTGCTGGACTACAATCGGTAGCCACTTTAAGCATTCAAATTGAAAAGAAAACTTACGAAGAAACTGCTTCTGGTGATGGTCAGTATGATGCGTTTATGAATGCATTGTGGAGTATCTATGATAAATTAGGCAAGCCCTACCCTACCTTAATTGACTACAATGTAACGATTCCTCCAGGTGGTCGAACAGATGCACTCTGTCATACGACGATTACTTGGAAACTAGAAGAAAAACAATTCAAAACCAATGGGCTTGATAGTGACCAAGCAATTGCTGCTATCAAAGCGACTATCAAGATGTTGAATGTCATTGAATTGGATAAAAAGAAATCCAAACCCACTAAAAATGGAATGGCTGGATTAGCATAGTTCTACTTATTGGTTTATCCAAAAAAATACCGCTAACACTTTGAGTGTTAGCGGTATTTTTTTTGCTTTGTTTTGAATTCGTTGGCCTTCTCAACAAAACCTTAAACAGCATCAATAAAAAAGGAGTATAATAAACATTATACTCCTGTTTTATTGATGCTGTATGCTTACCTAATAAACGAATAATTTATTTAGGCTGTATAAAAACGTGTTTACAAACTGATAGATTCTCTAGTTTGAAAATATCGGAATAATTTAATTCATGGTTTCATCCGTTTCTGTCTCGCCTTTTAATTCTCGCTCTAATTCTTCCATCATGACAAAATCAATAGATTCTTGAATAGTTGGAATAATTTCAAGTACCGTATCTAATCTAGAAATTTCAATTAGTTTTTTAACAGAAGGATGGTCTATTCCTGTAATGACAAAAGAACCAAATCCTTTCCATAAACGATTTGCCGTAAGAATAGAACTTAATCCTGAAGAATCTACAAACTTCACATTCGACAGATCCAAGATTAAATTACTAACACCTTCATTTCGATAAATAATAAATTCAGATTTTAACAGTGGCGCCATTAGTGAATTCAGATTATCTTCATTTAGGGTAAAGATGGTATATTGCTCTTTTTTTTCGATGCTAAATTTCATAATAAAGTAAGTTTTTAAGATAGTGTCCCGAATATTGTATTTTTAGTAAAGTGATTCTCAAAAAAATTATATCACAAAATAGGAAATACTTTTGTCTTGTTATAATTATAGTAATCTAATTCCCACAAATGTAATTAATGACAGCTTTATATAAAATTATTCGGGTAGAAGATTATGCCGCCTATTTGTCATGCGAAACACTCATTTTACTGACATAATGTACCTAAAAGTATCAAAAACCACATATGGCATCATTTTTTCCAACTATTAATTTTAAAGATTTAATTTTCTTTCATTTAAGTAAATAATTTTAATTGAAATCAACAATTACTTCTTAATTATATATTAATTAAGATTAGTAAATTTAGAAAAAGTCACATTTTCAATTAAAAACATTTATATAATTGTAAATATTTTTTCTAGTGAAAATGTTATAGTTAGGAAATTGAATTTTAGATAAACACCAAAGGGATATAAAGGATTCAAAAATTTTCTGTTAAACTAATTTTATTCTACATTGTTTTGTACCAAAAGATTGTTTAATATTGTTTTGAAATCCTCAAATCTTGGTATTGAAATGAGGGAAGACAAAAGGGCTAATAAAATAAAATTTTATTTTTTACCCTCCTTTTAAAATTCTTCCTTTCAAACCACCCAAATTTTTGTAAACAGATAGACCATATCTTATCATGAACAGAAAGTTTTCTCCGAAAGTAAAAAAAGTCATAGCCAATAGTCGTAAGGAGGCTTTGAGATTGGGCCATGACTACATTGGTACAGAGCATTTGTTGCTAGGTATTGTAAGGGAAGGTAAGAGTTTAGCAGTCAAAGTATTCGATTCATTAGAGGTTAATTCTGATGAGTTAATTCAAGTAATCGAAGATTCTATTGATAAAAGACCATCGCTAAATGCTTCACTAACCATCGAAAACGTTCCTTTGAACAAAGATGCAGAAAGAGTTTTAAAGGTTACTTTTTTAGAAGCCAAGCGGTTAAAAACGGAAGAAATTAGCACAGAACATTTAGTGCTATCTATTTTAAAACATAGTGATAATCCTGCTTCTCAAGTGCTAGAGCAATTTGAAGTAGATTATGACACTTTTAAATCCGAACTGGAATACGTAAGACACGAGGAGGATTTAGTAGACACAGATTTTATGAACCAAGGACCACAAGATTCTGACGACAGTTTCGAAGAAGGGGAAGGCGGTGATTTAGGTAGAGGCGGAAATTATCAAAGAAAAGGCGGCACAAAATCACGTACCCCTGTTTTAGATAATTTTGGTAGAGATATTACCAAGTTAGCGGAAGAAGGAAAGTTAGACCCTATCATCGGTAGAGAAACCGAAATTGAAAGAGTTAGTCAGATTTTAAGTAGAAGAAAAAAGAATAATCCAATTCTTATTGGAGAACCTGGTGTTGGTAAAACAGCCATCGTCGAGGGCTTAGCCAGAAGAATTATTCAAAGAAAAGTTTCTCGAACGCTTTTTGATAAAAGAATTGTCATGTTAGATTTAGCAGCTTTAGTTGCTGGTACTAAATATCGTGGTCAATTTGAAGAAAGAATGAAAGCGATAATGAATGAATTGGAGAAATCAAGAGATGTTATCCTTTTCATTGATGAAATCCATACCATTGTTGGTGCGGGTGGAGCAACAGGTTCTTTAGATGCTTCTAATATTTTCAAGCCTGCACTTGCGAGAGGTGAGTTGCAATGCATTGGTGCTTCGACTTTGGATGAATACCGTCAGCACATCGAAAAAGATGGCGCTTTGGATAGAAGATTCCAAAAAGTATTGGTGGAACCACCAAGTCCAGAAGAGGCCGTACATATTCTTCAAAATATCAAGCCTAAATATGAGGACTTTCACAATGTCGTTTATTCAGACAAAGCGATTGAAAATTGTGTAAGTTTAAGTAATAGATACATTAGTGATAGATTCTTACCAGACAAGGCGATTGATGTATTGGATGAAGTAGGTGCTAGAGTGCATTTGAAAAACATTCATGTACCAAAGCATATTGAAGAGTTTGAAAAAGAGATTGAAAAAATCAAAGAAGATAAAAATCAGGCCGTAAAAGACCAGCAATATGAAAGAGCTGCCGATTTACGGGATGATGAGTCTAAATTGATTCGCCAATTAGAAATTGCGAAGATTGATTGGGAAGAAGAGTCAAAATCTAAAAAATATCCAGTTACCGAGGAAGATATTGCAGAAGTTGTATCTATGATGACCGGTATTCCTGTGAAGAAAGTTGCCCAAAACGAGAGTAAAAAACTCGTCAAAATGGGAGAAGACATCAAACAGATGGTTATTGGACAAGACGAGGCAATTCTTAAAATCAGTAAAGCCATTCAAAGAAATAGAGTTGGGTTAAAAGACCCATCTAAGCCGATTGGTTCTTTCATTTTCTTAGGGCCAACAGGTGTTGGTAAAACAGAATTGGCAAAAGCTTTAGCTAGATATATATTTGACTCCGAAGATTCTTTAATTAGAATTGACATGAGTGAATACATGGAGAAATTCTCTGTCAGTAGATTAGTTGGAGCGCCTCCAGGATATGTCGGTTATGAAGAAGGTGGTCAATTAACTGAAAAAGTTAGAAGAAAACCTTATTCTGTCGTATTATTGGATGAAATTGAAAAAGCACACCCTGATGTATTCAATATCTTATTACAAGTATTGGATGATGGGCAATTGACAGATGGTTTGGGTAGAAAGGTAGATTTTAAAAATACCTTGATTATTATGACCTCTAATATTGGTGCTCGTCAATTAAAAGATTTTGGGCAAGGTGTTGGTTTCCAAACTAACGCTAGATCCAATCAAGCCGACGAACATGCTAAAGGAGTAATAGAAAGTGCATTGAAGCGTGCCTTTTCTCCTGAATTTTTGAACAGAATCGATGATGTTGTTGTCTTTAATAGCTTAGGCCAAGAAGATATTTCTCAAATTATTGAGATTTCTCTTAAAGATGTTATGAAGCGATTAAAAGGCATGGAATATGGTCTAGAATTAACGGACGAAGCTAAGGCGTTCGTCGCTGAAAAAGGCTTTGATCCACAATTTGGTGCTAGACCACTACATCGAGCTATCCAAAAATATTTGGAAGACCCTTTAGCAGAATTCATTTTGAATCAAAATCCATCGGAAGGTAGTATCTTGATGGCAGAAATGACAAAAGAAAAAGATAATATCAAGATTTCTCTAGGTAAGAAAGTTAAAGATAAGAATACACAAAAAAAGTAAGCCATTGAATCAAATGACATGTGTATTTCCTATCGTATTATCTTTTCAATTAGCGAAAATATTTTTTTAAAAGCATAAATAAAGGTTGAATCAGTAAATTTAATACTGGTTCAGCCTTTTTATTTTTGGTAAACAATATAATTCTATTATTTTTACCATAAAATGTAACTATTGTGGAACTTTATCCCCTTATTTACAATTAATATATAGGTAAGGCAGGAACAGGCATTCCGACTTTACCAAAAAAGGTTAGCTGATTGTCCTATAAAACAGTCTATTATTTTTTAATTAAACTTTTATCTATTGGCCAGAAGACACCATCGTAGAAATCACAATCAAAAAGAAGAAATCAGATTTAGAATCAATGATTTTATTAAAGTACCTCAAATCCGTTTAGTTGGAGACAACATGGATGTTATTAGTGAAGTTGCAGGAAAAGATGTTTCCGCAGATGTTTATAACACTAGAGAAGTTAAGAGTTGGGCAAGAAAAATGGATTTGGATTTGGTAGAAATCTCTCCTAAAGCTGACCCTCCAGTTTGTAAAATTATTGACTATCGTAAATTTTTATACGATAGGAAGAAGAAACAGAAAGAAATCAAAGCTAAGGCTGTCAAAACAGTTGTCAAAGAAATTCGCTTTGGCCCGAATACAGATGACCACGATTTTAATTTTAAGACAAAACATGCTAAAGGTTTTCTTGAAGAAGGTGCAAAAGTAAAAGCCTATGTACAATTTAAAGGAAGAACCATTGTATTTAAAGAACGTGGCGAATTATTATTATTAAAATTCCTAAAGGAATTAGAAGAATATGGTGCAGCAGAAGCCCTACCTAGAATGGAAGGTCGTCGTATGACCGTTATGGTGCAACCGAAAAAGAAAAAGAAATAAGTTTTTTTAGTGGTTAGTTGTTAGTGGTAAGTGGTAAATCTTGTCAAGTGCCATTACTCACAACTAACCACTCACAACTAACCACTAAGTATTCCTTCCCTACCCTTTCAACTTTAAATAAAAGTTCCTATCTTTGCGCACCCATAGAAAAATGGGCGAATTATATACTATTTTTATTGAATTATTTGATTGATTTATTACTTCGTTTAATTCTTTTTTTACTAAGTTTTAACTAAGTTATTTTTTAATCAAAATAAAAGACGTTGAAATGCCGAAGATGAAGACCCATTCCAGTGCGAAGAAGCGATTCAAGCGTACTGGGTCCGGTAAAATTAAGCGCTTTCAAGCTAATACTTCTCACAGAAAGAGACAAAAAAGCCGAAAAGCAAAGCTTAGAGTTAGAGGTTCTGCGCTAGTACATGCGTCAGACCAAGCAAGGATAGAAAAACTTCTTTGTTTGAGAGGGTAAATTAGTGATTAGTGAATAGTGATTAGTTGTAAGTGCTTACTTTAAAACTAACCTCTTTTTACTTCTCTATATTTTACTATCAAATTTATTTTTCACTCATCACAGGTCCGAAGTGCTTTTAGGTACTTTCTAATTTAAAATTTTACATTTTGAATTTTGAATTTCAATAAGCCCCTGTTTTGCAAAAAATTACCACCATGCCACGTTCAGTGAACCATGTTGCGTCTAGAAAAAGACGTAAGAAGATTTTAAAAATGGCGAAAGGTTACTTTGGTGCTAGATCCAAAGTTTACACAGTAGCTAAAAATGCTGTCGAAAAAGGTTTAACTTATGCCTTTAGAGACCGTAGAAACAAAAAAAGAGCATTTAGAAGATTATGGATTGCCCGTATCAATGCTGCTGCTAGAACTCACGGATTATCTTATTCTGTGTTCATGCACAAATTGTCTTCTAAAGGCATCCAATTAAATAGAAAAGTTCTAGCCGATATGGCAATGAACGAACCTGATACTTTTGAAGCAATTGTTAATGATGTAAAATAAATCATTAAGATTTATCAGGTAAGAAAAAGGGAGTTCAGTTCTACTGAATTCCCTTTTTTTATGTGCTCTAGGTAAATATGTATAACTCCAGCATTAGTACTTTCTATATATTTTCCTCCCTCCTACTTTTGGCATTATTTATGCATATCTGTAAAACAGAACAACGTTATTTAAACGTTAAATTTATAGAGAGAGGATCTAATTATGGTAAAGCAAAATCTGCAATTCAGTACAAAATTCTTTGTTACTGTCCTTCCATCTTTTTTTTCCTTAAATTTTAAAATATTAATATTTCCAATGCATTAATGCTTTGGTCTGCATTTTCACAATTCTTCTAAAAGAATTTATTACGCAATATTTTATCTTTCAGATAGTATAGTTTATTAAATTCAATCGAAGATTTACGCTGCAGGCGTTTTAATCGCGCCTAGTGGAATAGATTGTGCTATGCTAAATATTTATTACACAATAATTTTGGATTAGACTACTAGGGAATTACGTCTCAGGGTCGGTATTTCGAGAGTATTCTTCTATGCATTGTACCGAGCTTTACCCTATGGAGGGAATCATTATTTAAAGGCAAAACAAAATAAGTGTATGACACTTAGAGTACATCGCGTGAGTCTTTGTAAGAATCGACTCAGCATGTTATTGTTATTATTTTTTATAACAATAACTAACAATTCCATCTATGCAGAAGGCACTAAGGAATTATCTCCTAATGCATCTGATAGGGTATTTTTATACCTGAATGGTGATCTCTACAATAATTTTGGGAGATATGATGGAGGTACCGACCAGAGACTTTTCTTTCACATTGCTACCCCTAACCAAGAACAAGTCTTCCTTGGCTTCAGCCAAGCTGTATCCAGTGGGCATTATCCATGTTCAGGAGCGCTTACGGATGCCTATTTTAGAATTAAAGATCCTAATGGGAATATCGTTTACCCGACTCCAGGAAATCCCGCTGGCCAAATCCTAGATGAAAATACCGCAAATATAACTTCTAAAAATCAAGCTATCTTTGGTCCTAATCCTATTGCAGGAGCCAGTGGATATGATCCTTTTGTTTTTGACCCAACAGGCCTACCAGCTGGAGATTATTATATCGAATTTAGTGGACTTCAAAATGAACCTAGTAATGGTCTTATAACGGCTATTGAACACTGGGATATTACAATTGCTAGTAAAGAACTGACACCTCAGGCTAAGCTAGGCCGAGTTTTTGCTACCAATTGGAGTTTTTATGCGCCTTCTAAATCGTGTGGTTTAGACCCTATTTATAATTGGTTCGACAGATCTTTTAATGGGAATATCTATGTTTTATCTAAGGAAGGTTTTGTTAACAAAGTTGACTTTCAAGATGCAGGTTTCCAGCCTGCAGCCTTTAATTTATTTTTTAACGAAACTGGTACTAATAATACAGGAAACCCCTATTTAGATAGAATGTCCTCGGTTGGACTAGGTTCGGTACTGGCCCTACAAAAGATTTTCTTAAATGATCCAGATATAACGGTCTACCCTTCTGGTGAATATGGAACGCTAAATATTCAACCAGAACTTCATATTTGTGGAACTACTACAGATGCTTGTATATTAATCGAAGCGACAAAAGATGGACAAATTGAGGTCTTAATTGATTTAGAGAAAAACAATGGTGACTTTATTTATGATCCAGGAACTAAAGATGTTTTAATCGTTTTTAGCATTGACCCACAACCTAACGAAGTAGCCCCCTATACCAGATGTATTCCTTGGGATGGAAAGGATGGCTTTGGGGATATTATTAATGATAATAGTGGCTATGATTTATCTGTAACTTATCAACAAGGAGTTTATCATCTTCCTGTATTTGACGTAGAATATTTATTGAATGGATTTTCAACCACAAATATTAGACCTGCTAGACCCTCTGGAAATATGGAGAACATATTGTATTACGATGATACAAACATTCCATATTTACCAATGGATAATTCTGCTAAAACAGCTTTAAATGGTTGCAATGCGCCCTGTCATACTTGGAGTAACAGGGATTACGGAAATCAAAACACAATTAATACTTGGTTTTTTGCAGATGAAGAAACTAGGCTTAGAAATGAGGAACCACGATGTCTAATAACAGCTGTAAATGATACCACTTTCACAATTTTTGAAACATCAATAGCTATACCCGTCTTAAACAACGATATTGGAGATATTCTTGATCCTACTTCTGTATCTATCAGCATCCCTCCTATTCAAGGTGGAACCATAACAACAGATGATAATGGCGTTATTACTTATATGCCAGAAGATGGATTTATTGGCATTGACTCCTTCCAGTATTTTGTCTGTTATAATTATATCCCTAAAAATACCCTTTGTGATTTGGCTACGGTCTATGTTAATATTGGTAGTACTACCGAAATAGACTGCTTTGATGGGATTGATAATGATAATGATGGTCTAATTGATTGCAATGATACCGATTGTCTCCCTACCCGACCAAATTCTATTCAAAAAAAACGAAGCGAAAAATAATATTTATTAATTAGTAGCGAGCAAAAAAACAAAATAGTAACTTGGATAAAATTTAATCTGGCATAGGTTTTGAAATAAATATATAGAATTGTGACATGCTAAAATATGATTAATTATTAGCAAATGCCAATTATAACGCATAGTACAAAATGGCTAAGGATAACTTTTGTTACAATTCAACATCCCTTTATTACCTGTAAAGAGACTAAACCAAAGACTACTTTTATAAACTATTAAAACGATTCTACGAACAAATTGATTTTAAATTAATTTGGTTTATATCCCTCCTCTATTACAGTTAATAATTGAACGCTTTGTCTAACTTAATTTTTTCTTCCCTTCAAGTTTTAACTAAATATCCAAATTGCTTCTCAAATCTTAAAATTGGCACGACAACAAATCCAATTTTCTCAAGCAAATTATAACTTTCCATGAATTTATCATGTCACAAAAAATTAGAAAAAATAAACTTTCTGATGTTGTGAAATATTAGCTTAAAGTATGGTTTAAAGGCAGGTCAAACACCTGCTAAAAAAAAATATTCATTAATTATTGAAATTCAACTATTCAATTCAACCTACCTATACTTTTTAGCTATTTGATACTTATCAATTATTTAATTCTTTTCTTTCGAAGATTCAAAAGAAACGATACTAGCTATATTGACTAAACCTAATATTTTTTTTTAATATAAATAAAAGAAGCAAACTAATAAAAATACCTTCTTTTTAGGTATAAAAATAGTCACATTTAGTATATTTTATGTAGTTCTCGAAATTAAGTAATCAATTGACTTGACTGATGATGGTTTACATACAAGACTTGCATTCATTTGATATTAAAAAAATAGCGTCTATTTAAAATAATATGAATCAATCGTATATATATAAATGGGAATACCCTTAAAAAATTAAATTTAACACGCGAAATCAATATACACATAACAATTTACTAACATATAAAGTAAGTTGCCTCAAAAAATATTTTTTTTATTAATGTGGCATGACTTTGGAAATGTATCTTAATTAAAAGAATATAGAAATAAATTGTCATTTTTAGGCATAAATTTGCTTCTCATCATCGAAAATAAGCAAGTTGATAGTCAATAATCGATAGTTTTTAGTTCTATATCCATACAAATACCGATACAAATTACATTGCCCCTTAGCAGGCTACATGAGAAAGTACTAAAGATGACTTTAACGACGAAAGCTACCCCGTTACGTCTAAGACTCCTGCTTAGTGTAATTACGATTATACTATGTTTTAATCCGAGTTTTGGAATGAACTATGATAATGTTCATGAATCTAATGATTTATCAACCATCTATCATATTGAATCTTCAAATTTTCCATTTTCCACGCTTCCTTCATTAGGAAAGATTGGATTTGATGCAATTGGTAATTCCATAATTATGGAAGATACAGTCTGCACTTCAAATCCCTCGGACACATTCTTTGTCAATAGTGGAGAAGATATCATATCCTATAATTGGACAGTACCTGATGGCTCTGTAATCTCTAGTACATTAGGGGATACTATGATTGTGGTCAATTGGACAAATGCTACCTTTGGTCTCTCAAATATTTGTGTTGAATCTGTTAACAATTGTGGTACTAGTTCTCCAACTTGCATGCCTATTCGTGTTATCAATTGCAACCTTTCACCAAATGCAGTTGATGACAGAGATACGACTCCATCAAATACGGCAATTATTGTTAATGTTCAATTAAATGACACTGATCCTGAAAATCATGATTTAACTACTAATTTAGATGCTTCAAATGGGCCTTCTAATGGATCCGTTTCCATTAATAACAATAATGTTGTATATATCCCTAGTTCCAATTACACTGGACTAGACTCCTTCAATTATTATATTTGTGATAATGGGATTCCTACTCAATGTGATACGGCGAAAGTTATCATTTTTGTTCAAAATTCCCCTCCTGTTGCTATAGCTGACGATACAACAACGACAGTAGGTATGGCAGTGACTATTCCTGTCCAAAGAAATGACGCAGACCCTGAAAGTCAAGACTTAACTACTTCTTTAGACGTTAACCAAGGCCCATCAAAAGGGCAAGTCACCATTAACGGGGATAATATTATTTATACACCAAACTCAGGCAGTCAAGGAACTGACCAATTTGATTATATCATTTGTGATAATGACACGCCTAGCCTCTGTGATACAGCAACGGTTACTGTTTTTATTAACAATCAAGCACCTATCGCTATTGATGACCGAGATACTACCCTATCAAATTCATCGATAATAGTTTCTGTTCAATCCAATGATAGTGACCCAGAAAATGCAGGTTTAATTACTGCTTTAGATTCCTCAACTCTACCTATAAATGGTACAGTAAGTCTATCGGGTGATAATATATTATATACGCCAAATCCAAATTTTATAGGTATTGACCGATTTGACTATATTATTTGTGAAACAAACAATGCCAATCTCTGCGACACCGCAACGGTTTTTATTGTTGTACTAAATAGAGCTCCAGATGCAGTCAATGATATGGCTGATACCAATTCGGACACTCCTATTAGTATCCCTGTTCTAGATAACGATTCTGACCCTGAAAATGGGGTGATTTCAGTTAGCCTCGAACCAAATAATGGACCAAATAATGGTACAATTTCTTTAAACGGGGATAGCATAATTTATACCCCAGCTACTGGTTTTACAGGTTCAGACATGTTTAATTATGTTATTTGTGATATTGGTAATCCGATGCTTTGCGATACAGCTACCGTAGTTATTACTATTAATAATTTAGCTCCCTTAGCAGTTCCCGATGAAGTAATAACAGCTTTTCAAACGCCTATCATAATAGATGTTCAAGATAATGATTTGGATGCAGAAAATGGCACATTAACTACTAGTATAAATCCAAGTTTCCCTCCTAATAATGGTACCGTCGTAGTCATCAATACCGATAGTATTCAGTATATTCCTAATAATGGATTTAAAGACGTAGACCAATTTGGCTATATCATATGTGATAATGGAGTGCCGAGTCTTTGTGATACAACCATTGTAACAGTTACCGTTCCTAATGATGCTCCTATAGCTATTAATGACACACTTACTACCCTAGAAAATATTGCGATTAATGGACAGGTAATAAGCAATGATAGTGACCCAAATAATGATAATATAAATGCCAATCCCATTTTGATAAGCAATCCAACCAATGGGACTGCTGATTTAAATGTTAACGGTACTTTCACTTATACCCCCGCTACTGGATATAATGGTATAGATCAATTTGAATATCAAATATGCGATGATGATACTCCACAGCTTTGTGACACTGCTACTGTTTTTATTTCGATAGGTGCCGTCAATGATGCACCGATTGCTATTGATGATGCATTTAATACAATGGAGGATACACCTATCTTAAATCAATTAATTATATCGAATGACTCTGACCCAGAGAATGGCGAATTAACGCTTAATCAGATTCCTGTAAGTAATGTAAAAAATGGAACATTAAGATTAAGTCCAGATGGCACTTTTTCTTATGCTCCTGTTCTAAATTTTGTAGGGCAAGATACTTTCCTTTATGAAATTTGTGATGACGGTATTCCTGTTTTATGTGATACCGCTCAAGTAATTATTACAGTTACCCCAGTGGATGATGCACCAATTGCAGAGGATGATAATTTCACAGTGGAAGAAGATATGTCTCTTGCTGGAAACGTATTACCAAACGATAGTGACCCAGATAATGGCACTTTAACGGTTAATTCAACACCTATAGATGAACCCAACAATGGTGATTTAACCTTAAATCCTGATGGTACGTTTACCTATATGCCTAACCCCAATTTTGTAGGACAAGATACTTTCCGTTATGAAGTTTGTGATGATGGAATTACTGTTTTATGTGATACCGCTCAAGTTATTATTACGATTACTCCAGTGGATGATGCGCCAATTGCGGTAGACGATAATTTTACCACCCTCGAAGATACACCTATAACGGATAGTGTTGTTCCTAATGATAGTGACCCAGACAATGACACTTTAACGGTTAATTCTACACCCATTGAAGGAACTAAAAATGGTGCTTTGACTTTAAATAATAATGGTACTTTTACCTACCAACCTAATCCAAATTTTACAGGACAAGACACTTTCTTTTATGAAATTTGTGATGATGGAATTCCTGTTTTATGTGATACCGCTCAAGTAATTATTACAATAGGTACTATAAACGACGCCCCATTTGCTATAGATGACATCAATATAACCCAAGTAAATATTCCTACAGATGGTAATATTTTATTAAATGATTTCGATCCAGAAAACGATTCATTAAATTTAGAAACTACTCCAATAATTGATGTAAACAATGGTACTTTGGTTATCAATGATGACGGGTCTTATACTTATACCCCAAATTTAGACTTTATTGGGGTGGATATTTTCACCTATCAGATTTGTGATACTGGGTCACCTATTTTATGCGATTCCGCAGAGGTAGTTATTACCGTAATTGGAAATAATCCCAATGCCAATGACCCACCAATTGCCATCAATGATAACTTTGTTACATTAATCAATACCCCTATTCCAAATATCAATCTTCTAACCAATGATTTTGATGCGGATGAGGATGATATTTTTGTAAATATCAATCCTATTTCTAATCCAACTCATGGAACCGTAACCATTCAAAATAATGGCTTTGCTGTATATACCCCTGATAATAATTATCTAGGTACAGATATTTTTACGTATGAAATCTGTGATGATGGAACACCAAGTCTTTGTGATACTGGTAAAGTAACCATTTCGATTTTCTCTGATGGTATTATTGAAAATTCAACTTTTGCTAGCGATGATGCAGGGCTAACTTTCAAAAATATACCGCTTACAGGCATATTGAATGATAATGACAGTGACCCAGAGGGCGATAATCAAATTTTACAGACTACCCCACCTGTCCTTCCTGCAAATGGAATGGTAACGGTTAATCCTGATGGTTCATTTATTTATACGCCTAATCTGAATTACGTAGGACCTGACCAATTTAGATATATTATTTGTGATGATGGAACACCCATTGCGTGTGATACCGCAACTGTTTATATCACGGTTTTATTCATTAATGAAGCACCGATTGCGGTTAACGACATTAATATTACTACGGTTAATACTCCGATATCGGGTAATGTACTATTAAATGATTTTGACCCAGAAGGAGGCCCTTTAACTTTATTTACTACTCCGATTGTCAATGTGAATAATGGCACTTTGGTTATAAATGAAGATGGAACCTACGATTATACCCCAAATGTGGACTTTATTGGAGAAGACATTTTTACTTATCAGATATGTGATGATGGAACGCCTGCTTTGTGCGATACAGCAGAAGTAGTCATTACAGTAATTGGAAATAATCCAACTGGAAATAATCCACCAATTGCCATCAACGATAACTTTGTTACGTTAATCAATACTGCTATCCCAAATATCAATCTTTTAACTAATGATTTTGATACAGATGGTGATGATATTTTTGTAAATATAACCCCAGTAACTAGCCCTTTGAATGGAGCAATTACGATTCAAAGTAATGGCATGTCTACCTACACTCCAAATACGAGTTATTTAGGTACAGATGTGTTGACTTATGAAATTTGCGATAGTGGCGTGCCTAGTCTTTGTGATACAGCTATCGTAACTATTATTATTTTCTCTGATGGAATTAAAAATACCACTTTTGCTAGTGATGATGCAGGCTTCACATTTGAAGATACACCGCTTGTGGGTATGCTTAACGATAATGGTAGTGACCCAGAGGGAGACAATCAATTTTTACAAACCACACCAGCTACCCTTCCAACTAATGGAACCATTTCGATTAATGCCAATGGTTCATTTGTCTATACCCCTAAGCCTAATTTCAATGGTCCAGACCAATTTAGATATTTGGTTTGTGATGATGGAATGCCTGTGGCCTGTGATACTGCAACTGTTTATATCACGGTCTTACCGTTAAATGATGCACCGATTGCTTTAGAAGATATCAATAACACCATCATCAATACACCTGTAATTGGTAATGTATTAACCAATGATTTAGAGTTTGAAGGCAATGCTTTAGTATTGAATACTGATTTAGCTTTCTTGCCAACTAATGGACAAGTTATTTTAAATCCTAACGGTGAATATACCTATACTCCTAATCCTGATTTTGTAGGCGAGGACCGTTTTGAATATGAAGTTTGTGATAATCAAATACCACAATTATGTGATACGACTCATGTAATTATTGAGGTCTTAATTGCTAATCCAGCTATCAACAATCCACCTAACGGTGTAGAAGATAATATTCAAACCACAATGGATATCCCTTATACTGGAAATGTCCTTAGCAATGATTATGATATTGATGGCGATGAATTATCAGTCAATCCTGTTATTCTCACTCCAGCGACCTTCCTTTTTAAACTAATTACAGCAACGCCAAATGGAACTGTTGATATTGAAAGTGACGGTAGCTTTACTTATACCCCCAATCCAGGGTTTAGTGGAGAAGAATTCTTTTATTATGAAGTTTGTGATAATGGGGTTCCAAGCTTATGTGATACCGTCTTAATTACTATTGATGTTATTCCTAACCCATTTAATGAAAATATTATCTATGCAGTCGATGACGCTGCTACTCTATGGGAAGATGGTGCAGTTGCAGGAAATTTAGTCTTAAACGACCACCATCCTGACAATCACCAATTGGTAATTACCCCTACTCCAGTGAAGCATCCAGAAAATGGTGTTATCACTATCAGTAATAATGGTGATTTTGTCTATAAACCATTTAATAATTATAACGGGCCTGATAGGTTTTTATACACCATATGTGATGCTACAGCGCCTAGTATTTGTGATACGGCAACAGTCTATTTTACCGTACTTCCATTACAAGACCCACCGATTGCTAAGGATGATATTAATTTAACCTTAATAAACACTCCTGTCCCTGGACAAGTATTGGTGAATGATGACGACCCAGATGGAGATAATTTAGTGCTTAACCTTTCTCCAATTGTGAGTCCAGAAAACGGTATGGTCACGCTATCAGCTGATGGTTCTTACATTTATACCCCTGATGCTGATTTTACAGGGACAGATAATTTTACTTACATCGTTTGTGATGATGCACTCCCAATTTTGTGTGATACTGCTGTTGTAACTATTAATATTTTCGATGATAATAATTCTTCTAATAATCCGCCAATTGCGAATAACGATGTCACCTTTGGTAAAATAGATAGCCCGATTAATGGAAATTTAGCAGTCAATGATTTTGACCCAGATGGACATCCGTTTACCAACACCCCTACGCCAATTAGTAATCCTACCAATGGAACCATTACTATTGCACCAAATGGTGTTTATACCTATATCCCAACTAATGGTTTTGTCGGAACGGATGAAGTGTCTTATGAAATATGTGATATTTTTACACCAAGAGCTTGTGATACCGCTATCCTACATATCACTATTTTACCTTTAGAAAACAATCTTGTTTTTGCGAATGATGACCATGCAGTTGGAGAAGAAGACACTCCTATTATGGGGACTTTATTAGCCAATGATTACGATACGGAAGGAGATGAAATAACTATCAATACCATCCCTGTCAGTACACCGAATCATGGTACGGTAATTATTAATCTAGATGGCTCTTTTAGTTACTTCCCATTAGAAGATTATAATGGCCCAGACCATTTTAGTTATGAAATTTGTGATGATGGAAGCCCTGTAGCATGTGATATTGCAACCGCTTATTTGACGGTTTTACCTGTACCTGACACTATTTGTACGGAGCCGTTAAGAAGGCCTACTTTATTATCAAATGGTGCTATCTGTTTTACAGAAGATATTTACCTCTTCATTCAAGAAAACTACCAAATAGTAGTTGATAATGGTGTTATTACTCCTTATGAATTCATTTGGTATAATGCCTTGGGTACTGTTTTAGATACTACAAGTGCACCTAACTTTACGATTGCTGCTCAAGATGAAAATGCACTTTCTCCTTTTACCGTTCAGGTAAAACTGGACCAGTGTAAATCAGATTTTGCCACGCCATTAGAGGTAGCAGTAGCAACCTTACCGACCATCGTAGCATCTTCTTCGAATGGAGATAATGGAATATGTAAAGACGAAGTAGCTCAATTAATGGTGACCGCCATTGAAGATGCTACCTATGAATGGAGAATATTAGGAGAACCTACTATCATCGCCACTGAAACCAATTTTACTATTCCAGATTTAGCAATGGCAACAACTTTCGAGGTTAGAGTTTTCCCTGCACTTTGTGATACCTTTGCTTCAGATACCATTACTTTATTTATAAATGATGGTCCAACAGCTACCCCTACTTTAATAGGACCAGCTGATATTTGCAAAGGGGAGTCTTTCCAATTAACAAGCCAAGCTTCAGGTATCCCTCCATTTTCTTACGAATGGATTGGACCAAATAATTTTACGGCTAATATTGCCGACCCAATTGTACCAGATGTTTCGGAGGTAAATATGGGAGCTTACACAGTTAAGGTAACTGATGCGAATGGCTGTAGTAATGCTGCCAGCATAAATATAGATTCTATTTTAGCCAATCCTGTTCAACCAATCTTGGCCGGAAATACGCAAATTTGTACCAGTGAAAATATTGAATTTAATTTATTGACAAATTATAGTGGTAATTCCATCACTTATACTTGGTTAAATGGATTAGGTAATACGATAAGCACAAACCAGAACTTGAATATTCCTGCTACCGATACATTGGCAGTTAGTCCATTTAGTTTAGAAGTGATAGTTGATGGTTGTGTTTCCGACCGTTCAGAGTTGATGACTATTGATATCAAAGATGCAATTGAGGCCATAGCTACTACCAATACTACCTCTATTTGTGAGGGTGGTGACCTTCAATTATCTGGAAACTCTATAGACAATGTCTCTTACGAATGGCGTATTTTGGGAAGCCCTGTTATTATTTCAACCGAACAAAATCCTATCTTTAGTAATATTCAGAACGAGGTTGATTACACTTTAACGGTGCGGGATAAAGATTGTCCTGATGCAATTGGAGTAGATACTATCAATATTACAATAAATCCAAATGTAGATTTTAGTCCCGATAGAAATTATCTTATCCATGAAAACTGTGCAGGTTCTGATTTAACTTTAGTAACCAATAGAGTCGATAGTGTAGATGGACTTAGTTACTTATGGACTGGTCCAAATGGTTTTAGTTCTACGGAAGAAAATCCAACTATTGAAAACATTTCAGAAGCTTTTAATGGCACTTATACCATCACTATTACGCATGAAATTGGTTGTTCCACAAGTAAATCTATCTTCATCAATGACCTTAGAGATGGCGTCAATAGACCAGAAATAACGGCCACTTTTGAAAACTGTAATTTTGATAGATTAATTTTAGAAGCTCCTGAATTTATGGGGTCAGGTGTGATTTACAACTGGTTTAGAGCAGATGGAATGTTATTGGGTACCACTACTAGTAACCAAGAAATTGTCAACAATCCAGTATCAGGGACAATTTATCAAGTCTTCATCAAAGATGGCGCATGCTTGGTCGCTTCTGATAGTATTCAACCAATTTTTGATGGCAATCTTGCGGTTACTATAGACGAAGGGAATACAACCGTCATTTGTAGCGATGGATTCGAAGACTTAACACTCAACGCCACTATTTCAGGTGGAAGCGAACCTTATGATATTACTTGGACGGGCAATAATGGATTTAAATCATTCAAAGAAGACCCAACACTAATTAATGTCACCAATGAATTATCAGGAACCTATTCTATAGAAATTATAGATGCTAATGGATGTACCGCCAAAGCATCTACCGAAGTGGATATCAAAGATGCACCCGTTCAGCCTATTATTACCAGTAATGGTTCGACCTGCGAAGGTGGCATCATTACGCTGATGGCTTCCAATTATTCGAGTACAGAGGTAAGCTACGAATGGCAAGTTACTAATACGGAAAATGTCAGTGGAATTAATTCCAATACCCTTACAATCAATTTAGATGATTTAAGTTTGCTACAAGAAACTTATACGCTGACGGTAACAGTTAATGGATGTAGCAGCACATCTGTTCCATTCCAATTAGAAACTACGGGCATACCTGAATTCAATCCGACTGTTACCTACAATCAAAATTCCAATTGCTCAGGAGGTAATCTTTTATTAAATGCTAACCTGTCCATACCAACAACAGGGCTAACCTTTGAATGGACTGGTCCGAATGACTTTACTTCGACTGTTGAAAATCCAATAATTTTGAACGCAACTCCTGCTAACAATGGAGCATATATTTTGACCATTTCCAATAGCAATGAGTGTGCCAATAGTATCGCAACAAATATAATCGATGATATTTTTGAAGTAATCGAAAATCCTTCGCTCCAAACTTCTGAAGCGGTATGTGAAGGAGG
>CALLVC010000095.1 GCA_938010785.1 uncultured Saprospiraceae bacterium | reverse complement strand
GCTAGAAATAGACGATATTTTGGGGTGGCAGCTTTTGGATATGGAGTTTATCATTTGATTGCTTATTTAGTGGAAGTGCCTTCGAGTCAAGTGATGGCAGAGTTTTTTCGATTTGGATTATTGACAGGATGGATTGCATTTTTCATTTGGGTACCTATGACTATCACTAGTACCGATGGTTGGGTTAAAAGTCTTAAGCAGACTTGGAAAAAAATACACAATTGGGGCTATCTGGCAGCGATATTGGCCTATTTACATTGGGCGTTCATCCATGACCATTATGCACCTGCTCTTGTTCATGCATTACCAGTTGTATTATTACAATTGTATCGATGGATTAAAGTATCACAAAAATCATGAGTAAAGGATTCGTTCCTTTCATTTTTGAATTTACTTATGCTTAAACTTAGATTTTGTCTACTCTTTAAAGAATACGCTCTACCCACATAATTTCCTTATATTTACCTCGCCTTTATACAACTTATAAATATAGTTGTTTTAACCTGCTTGTTTTATAAACAAATTGTATATTTATACTCTGTTTGTAAACAAAAAGTGAATACCCTCTATGCCTAAACATCCATCAAATACTAATCGTGCTGTCATACAAAGAAATGCTGAAAAATCTCCTTTAAAACAGGGACAGTATTATGCGCTAATTATTGGTATCTCTAATTATAAACATTACGATTCTCTTGAATTTCCTACTAAAGATGCTCGAAAAATTGAACGTATTCTAACTAACAACTATACCTTTCCTAAAGCCAACATCACTTTTTTAGAAGATGCAACGCGTAGTAATATTTTAGATACTTTGGATGGCTTTGAGCAAATTTTAGAACCAGAAGATAGTCTATTGATATTTTATGCAGGGCATGGGCATTGGGATAAAAGACGAAATAGAGGATTTTGGCTACCCAAAGATGCCAAGATTAAAGCGAAGTCCGCTTGGATTTCTAATACCACTTTACAGGATTATTTGATGGCTTACCCTTGCCAACATGTTTTGGTGATTTCCGATTCCTGTTTTAGTGGTGCTTTGTTGATGAATCGACGAGCGATGATAGATGCGACCAAAGATTTTCAAGTTTTATATAGTGCTAAAAGTCGGAAGGCAATTACTAGTGGGGTAAAAGAGGAAGTGCCTGACCGTTCCGTATTTTTTAAAGAACTGAGTAATTTTTTAAAAAGAAATACACACCCATATTTGTCTGCTTCTGAATTATTTGCAGGCATTCGAAATAAAATTATTGCGACGAGTCCACTAAGTCAAAAGCCTCAATTCGGGGCGATTGATGATACAGGAGATGAAGGTGGAGATTTTATTTTTATTAAAAAAGGAACAACTGAAACCTTAACGCTGGAAAAGCCTAGTCCTTATGATTTTTTACTGCAAGACCCACGAACAAAGGAGCGCCTATTGGCATTGAGAAAGCAATTGGACCGTGATATTCCTGTGAAAACTTTGGGTAATAATTTGCTAGTTGCTACTTGGAATATCCGTAAACTGGGCGGTAATGATTACGGTGGTCGAACTCCCGAAGCATTAGCTTATATTGCTACGATTATCGAACGATTTGACATTGTAGCAATTCAAGAAATTTATGGGGATTTTAAAGTGTTAGACGATATTAAAGCATATTTAGGCGAACATTGGGATTATTTTTTTAGTGATACTTCGATTGGTTTAGGCGGTTCGGATTATCGCTTAGGTTTCTTTTTTGATAAACGAAAAGTGCAGCAAGGAGGAATGATTAGCGATTTGATGCTGCCTTCTACTCGAACACGAGATGAGAACGGTCGATTTATTTGGAAACCCGCGGTGCAATTGATGCGTCCTCCGTTTAATATGGGCTTCAAAATAGCAGACAAAAGAGTGATTCTTTGCAATATGCATCTTGTTTTTGGCAGTCGTCAGCGCAAAGAGGAACGATTGGAAGAGTTGGATAGTATTCTTAATTTTTGGAAATGGCGGACACACATTAAAAATGTTTGGTCTAAAAATGTCATTTTATTAGGCAATTTCCAGACCGAAAATTTGAATGAAAAGGAAATCCACATGGTGAAAGAAAGTGTCTTTGAGTTATCAGATACTTTAAAAGTCCCCTCAAATGCCGTTAAGACACGCTATTACAATCAAATTGCTTTTCATCTAAATCCTTCGGATATTCAGTTGACCAAAAATGGTGGTGCCTTTGACTTTTTTGAGTCCGTTTTTCGAAAGATGGATAGTAAAGCCTATGAAGCGCAAATGGAAAAACTGGAATTTACAGACAAAGATGGAAAAACCCGCACTTTCCGTAGCAAGCGATATTTCTACGATAAGTTTTGGCGAACTTCCCAAATGTCTGACAACTTGCCCGTTTGGACGGAATTGACAGTTTGATTATAGTGGTTAGTTTTTAGTGGTGAGTGGTTAATCTGGACTTGTACCTCTAGAATTCGATGATAAAAATATATATCTTTAGGATTGAAATTTTGATACTGGATACTAGCATCTAGAAACCGATATTTCTAGTCTGGAGGCCGTCAGGCTAAGCACTTTAACCCATCCCCAGCCCTTCCCTTCAAAGGGAAGGGAGTCGTCAAACTCGCAAATTATCGGATAAATTGCCGATAACTTATCAAAATTGTACAAAATTAGTCCCCCTCCATTTTAAGGGAGGGGTTAGGGGAGGGTTAATTTAGAAGTATTTTCTTAGCCTGACGACCTCCGGACTAGAAATCGCTATGCCAGAATTAACAACTTATTTTTTAAATATTACTAGGCACTTAACATTGGTAAAAAAGAAATCATGGAAGCTTACGCACAAGTACTCTTATACGCCATTCCTGGCTTTGTGGTCTTAATCATTATCGAAGCGATTTATGCTTATTTTAAAGGAGATTTTAATTTCCGCAGCATGGATACCATTTCTAGTTTGAGTTCTGGAAATACGAATACCTTGAAGAGTATTTTGGGCTTGTCTGTTGTGATTATTAGTTATGGTTGGGTGTATGAACGAGTAGCTTTGATGCATATTGAAACTACTTGGCTGGTCTATTTACTGAGCTTTATTGCGATTGATTTTGCCAGTTATTGGAGTCATCGACTGAATCATAGCATCAATATTTTTTGGAATCGTCACGTGGTCCATCATTCTAGTGAGGAATTTAATTTAGCGGTGGCTTTACGCCAAAGTATTTCTGGATTTTTGAGTTTGGGTTTTATTTTTCTGTTTCCTGCTGCATTGATGGGCTTGCCGCCAAAGGTGATTGGTGTTATTGCGCCATTGCATTTGTTTATGCAATTTTGGTATCATACAAAGCATATTGGCAAATTAGGCATCTTAGAATATATCATCGTCACGCCTTCTCAACATCGGGTACATCATGCGATTAACCCGATTTATTTAGATAAAAACCTATCCGCTATTTTTTGTGTTTGGGATAGAGTTTTTGGCACTTTTCAAGAGGAATTGGACGAAGAACCTTGTGTCTATGGCGTCACGAAACAATCCAATACTTGGAATCCTATCAGAATCAACTTTCAACACGTTTGGGTTTTAATCAAAGATGCTTGGCGCACGAATAGTTTTGTAGATAAATTGCGTATTTGGTTTATGCCTACAGGCTGGAGACCTGCCGATGTTATAGAAAAATATCCAATAGAATATGCCGACCCTAAGCATTTTGTTAAATACAATCCGGAAGCATCTAATGGGCTTATTATTTGGTCATGGATTCAATATTTAGCGATGAATGCTTTGTTAATTCATATGCTCTTGAAAATTGCGGATATTCCAAAAGAATCCATGTTTATTTATGGTGCGTTTATGTTCTTGGTCATTTATAGTTTTACCACTTTGATGGATAGAGACCCCAATGCTATTTGGATGGAAGCGCTAAAATCAACGGTCGGTTTAGCAATTATTTATTTGACGGGAGACTGGTTTATGATTGGTGATTTGATACCTAATGGCACCGTTTTGATTGCGGGTTATTTTGTGCTTTCTGCTGCCGTGGTTGCTTGGTTTGTTATCAATGAGATTGG
>CALLVC010000094.1 GCA_938010785.1 uncultured Saprospiraceae bacterium | reverse complement strand
TAATTTTTAGCAGCCTTTTTCCGCTATTTTTTACCAAAAAATAAATCCGTAGCGGGTGCTATGCATTGATTTTTTGGCGAAAACTATCGAAAAAATTCAAGCTAAAAATTTTACCCGATTAATCAATCCGCATTACTTATGCCTTAGCATAATGACTATTTTGTTAACGAAGAGTAGGTGCAAAAGAATCAGCATAGAATGTAAATTTATTTTGTCACCGTTCCATAGCCAGTTCCCTAAAATATAGTGTTTAATTCAGTCAAAGAATCATGGCATTATAGGCTAGGAGAGATTTTATTTTTATTGAGAAATGTTGGTAGAGTGCCATCAATTTACTTTCTTTGAGAGAATAAATTTAAAGATTGAATGTCAGAGAAAATATCAAAAGATAACGTATATATAAAAGGGATTATAGCAGGGGATGGGACGATTCTAAGAGAAATCTATGAATCCTATCACAAAGCGATATTTCAGTTAGTGAGTACCAATCAAGGCACGGAAGAAGATGCAAAAGATGTTTTTCAAGAAGGCATAATGTTAATGTATCAAAAGTTACAAAGTGCTGATTTTCAGATGGCTAGTTCTTTTTTTACCTATTTTTATGCGGTGTGTAGAAATATTTGGTCTAATAAACGGAGAAAAAAATCATTTGGAGAGGTATCCTTAACGGATGAAATTACATCAATGTACAAGGAGGTGCCAGAAGCTCAATTTCACCAAAGTGAACAATACACGCTTTATCGAAAGAAGTTTTTGGAGCTGGGCGCTGAATGTCAACAGATACTATCCTTATTTTTTGCTAAAACAAAAATGACGGAGATTGTTGAAAAAATGAATTTCAGTAGTGTCTCCTATGCTAAAAAAAGAAAGTTTATTTGTAAAGAACGATTAGTCAATTTAATACAGGGTGATGCGAGTTATTTTGAATTGAAGCATTAATAATACCGTCCTACTTCTAAAAGAAAAATATGGATACAGCAGAGATTTATGACCAAATAGAGCAGTATTTGGCTGGTGAATTGACGGGAGTGGATTTGAAAAATTTTGAAGCAAAACTTCAAGCGGAACCTGCTTTTGCCGAAAAGGTAAATCTATTCAAAGGAATGGAAGCTGCATTGAGTGACCCCAAGGCATTGGAGGTTCAGCAGAAAGCTGCTGCCTTAGGTGATGAGTTTTTTGAAAATATAGGAAGAGCTATCAAAGCAGCACCGATTAAAAAAATGGTAAAGCAAGAGACGGCGAAGGTCGTTCCTTTTTATAGAAAGCCTTGGGCGATTGCTGCAAGTCTTGCCTTGGCTGCTACAGCAGGTGGCGGCCTATGGCAAATGCAAGGGGAGACGGCTTTGACCAATGACCAATTATTTGCACAAAATTATCAAACCTACCAAGTAGATGGATTGGTCCGTGGAACAACGACGGATGAAGAATTAACAAATGCCATTCAATTGTATCAAAATAAATCCTATCAAAATGCCGCTGAGGTTTTATCAATATTGAATGAAAAAGATATTGATAACCAAGAGGTTATGTTTGTTTTAGCAAATGCTTATCTCAATCAGACACCTCCAGAACTAGAAAAGGCTGCTAACTTTTTTAATCAACTTATCGACATGAATACCAGTATTTATGTGCCGAAAGCACAGTGGTATTTGGCTTTGATTTACATCAAACAAGATAAGGTTGAACAAGCTAAATTACTATTAGCCGAAGTCGTTGTATCGGGCGATACGAATGCGGAGGAGGCGAAGGAAATATTGGAGCGTATAGTAGATTAGTAGCGTACCCAAAAGTTTAAGTGTTAGCGAAAATCATACATTAGGGGTGATTGGTTCTAATTACTTTTTGGTTTTACGCTAAGATTTTGGCTTTATCAAATTGGAAATCAAAATTCATACATCATACATCATAAATCAGTCTATTAAGCCTATATTAGATAGATGTATGATTTAAAATATATGATTTATGATTTTTTCCACCATTTAAACCCAAGCAATCCACTAAAAAACAGCAGCAATCCTCCAATCCCAAATGCCCACCAATCATTCCCCATTTTCAAGGCACCACCATCTCCTAAAAGCACAAATCCCGACCAATAATAAGGATGCCGAAATTCTAAGCCTGCGTTTTGCGAAAAATGTTTTTTTGCAGTGTGCAAAGCTTCCGATTTAGACATGCCTTCCGATAGATTTTTGTAAAAATAAGGCATTAAAACACTAGTTGTTCCATCATTCACTTTCCACAAGGTCATTGCCAAACTAGGTACACCTGCATACATAAAACTACGAGCTAAACTAAAAACGCCTTCTCCTTGCACATATTCACCAACGCCCGTTTCGCAAGCTGATAGCACTGCCAATTGAGCGGTCAAATCCATATTGGCAATTTCGTAATGATAGAGTAAATGGTCATTGGTAGAATCTGTTTCGAGATTTGTGAAAATTAAATGTGCTGCATCTTTTCCGCTCGCTTCCCCGTGCATCGCTAAATGCAATAAACCGTACTGTGGCGCATTATTAAGAAAATTAGCTTTAGATGCGCTACTACTACTATCATAATCCCCTTCAAAATAATTAGCGATGCCTTGAATTTCTCTACCTGTTCCATCTAAATGGATGGTGCCACTGCGAACCGCAAGTAAAGTCCCCCTTTCAGAGGTTTTACCTTTTTCTTTATAAGGCGGAGCCACTGCATAACATCGCGTGTTGGTAGGCAAGAACGATTGTCGTTGTTGGTTTTTCCATAATAAATTAGCCGAATAAGCATAATGGATTTGGTAGTTGTTAAAAAGATAAGGCAGTGACCCAAAATCCATACTTGGTTGAGGCCTTATTGACATAGTTAGCACCTCAAAAGGCAAATTATTTAAGATATCGTCTGGAGCAAAAATTAAGTGTTTGATAGAGGAAGGAAAGTCTTTAGTAACTGCTGCTAAGATAACTTGATACAGTTCATACGCAGCTTGATTGAAGTCTTGATAGGCTAATTTAGCATTTTGTTGGACCGCAGCGGGATTTTTGAGTTGCTCTAAGAAATTTTTACTTTTTTGTTGAATTGTAGATACGGAATCCAAGCGGATAAAAGCTTGTTGATTTTTACCAACCACAAAAGCGTAGGCATTAGATTTTCCTAAAAAATATTCCACAAAAGCAGAATGTTGATTAATTAGTTTGTCTTGTATTTCGGGAATAGAAATAGTGGTATTGGCATATTTTAATTGAAAGTAATCAGGAAAATCGGCTTCCATTTGTTCTTTTAAGTTGCCTAGATTTAATCGAGTATCAGCTAAGTAGCTTTGGTATAATTTGATTCGGTCTTCTTGCTTTTTATTTTTTGCGGTTTGTAGTGATTTTTCATAAAAGGCTAAATCAGTTTTTAAGTCTTTTTCTTTTTGTATTAAACTATCTGGTAAACCTGCTACGGCTTTTCCTTCATTGTCTTTAATACCTTCTAATAATAGCAAGGCTTTGCTTTTTTCGGCAATGTCAAAGGCTAGTTTTAAGTATTGTTGGTCATTGGTTTGTTGATAAAATTGATAGCATAAATCAATTGCTTCCCCATATATTTCTTTATAGGTTTTGCTCCAAAATAGTTGAGAGCCTTCCAAGACGTAGCTATTTTGGAGGGTGTCTATCCATTGGATGGCTAGTTGGTAGGTCTCTAAAGCTGCTTTTTGGTCTTTTTCTGATGAGGATAATTTGCTTAATAGTTGAGCTTTGATTTTGAGTGCATTTAATAAATTAACAGGATAAGCAATTTCTACTAAAGAAGGGTTTTTGTAAAAATTTAAGGTGTCTTTAAATGGATTAGCGTTAATGACTAAAGCTTTTTGGATAGAGAATAAGCCTTTTTTGAAATCTTGTTGTTGTATATGTGCCTTTGCTTCGGTGGAATAAATAGCGGCTAAAAAATTACTATCATTTCTTTTTGCTTTATGGTAATGCATTAGAGAATTATCGATATTACGTAAGCAAGAATTAATATCGTTATTAGATAAGTTTACTTGAGCTAACCGAAAATAGGAGAAGTTTTTTTTGTAATCTAAAGGTACAGACAAGACTTTTTCAGCATAATAAGCTGCGCTGTCTAGCAGCATAAGTTTTTCATAGTTAACAGCCAATTCTGAGTAGGAGGTAATAATACTGCGCTGTCTGTTTTTTGTTAATTCTTTTTTTTTGTTAAAAAGAATAGATTTTTTTAGGGCCTTAATTGCTTCAGTATATTTTTGTTTTCTGTGTAAAATTTTACTTATATTATTAAAGTGATTTGGGTAATTACTTATTATTAAATCATCCTGATGTTCATAAATTCGATTGATGGTTAAATAGCAATCTAAAGCACTATTATTTTCTCCTTTTTCTGTATAAAAAGTGCCTAAGTTTTTTAAATAGTTCGAATGTGACCGATTGTCAAGAGCTGTTGGATTTTTAATTTTCTGCTTTATGGTAATAATTTTTTTTACCGTTTGAATAGCTTTTTGAAAATCTCCTTCTTGATAATGAATGACACTTAGTAAATTCAGAAAACTACTTTTATATTTATCAATCTGATGAAATTCAGCGATAGATAAACCTTTTTGAATAAATAACTTAGCAGCTGTCCAATCCTTGGAATGATAACTTGCAACGGCTAAATTATATTGACAATTGTTTAGTTCAAGCCAATTTTCTTGTTTGGTAACAGTAGGAACCGCCATTTTGAGAAACAGCATAGCACTATCCATTTTACTTAAACGAATAAAAGAGTTCCCTAATCTTATTTGTGCCGTAGCTAGTAAGGTATCATTTTGTGGTAGGAAAGTATTAACAAGATGAATCGTTTCCTTAGCGAAAGTATTTTTTTGATTCTTGTCAACGAAGCCGTATAAACCAGAAATGTTTATGGTGCATTCAATATATTTTTTCCAGATTTTATTTTTTTTATAAATTGCTCTGGCTTTTTGCAGAGTAGCAATTGCATTTTCATACTGCTCGTTTTCTTTTAATTGCTCTTGTTGTTTCAAATAGGTGGTTGCTAAAGCTAGCTCCTGCTGTAATGGATTAATTTTAGATTGAGCACAAATGGTATGCACTACACCAATAAATAAAATAATAGCTGCTAGTCGCTTATTGAAAGGTAGTATCATTTAATAAAATATATTGCGTCTGAAAGTTGTCATTATTCTAGTCTAAGAGGAATATAAGAACTAATAAATTTAAGGGTTTTCTTATAAAAACTTCTTTGCTAGACGTTCCTAAGTAATGCAGCTCAATTAATCGGGTAATTTTTAGCAGCCTTTTTCCGCTATTTTTTACCAAAAAATAAATCCGTAGCGGGTGCTATGCATTGATTTTTTGACGAAAACTATCGAAAAAATTCAAGCTAAAAATTTTACC
>CALLVC010000093.1 GCA_938010785.1 uncultured Saprospiraceae bacterium | reverse complement strand
ATCGTATTTTTACGATTAAATAATTGAATCTAATTTATGCCAACAGCTAAAACAGAAAATTTCACCGACCAACAACAAAGAATTGCAGACTTAGCAAAAGCGTTAGGACATCCTGCTCGGGTTGCTATTTTAATGCACTTATTTAAAACGAATAGCTGTGTTTGTGGAGATATTGTAGAAGAAATCCCTCTAGCTCAATCTACTATTTCTCAACATTTAAAAGCTTTGAAAAAAGTAGGTATTATTCACGGAGAAGTGGAAGGGGCAAAAACTTGTTATTGTATCAATCCAAAAGTTTGGCAAGAAATGAAAGATGTTTTAGGACAATTTTTTGGAACGTTTACTGGATGCTGTTAAGGGCTATTTTTTTACCAAAGTTCATCGTTAAAATACGATTAATATATTTAAATCACTCGGTTACCAAGTGTACCTAACAAGGAACATCACCAACCATAAAAAAATTAACATGACTACTAAATCATTTTTAGCATTATTAGAAAAACATCCCCAAAAAGAATTGGTCTTTGAAT
The DNA here is from genome assembly GCA_938010785.1 of uncultured Saprospiraceae bacterium. GTDB lineage: Bacteria > Bacteroidota > Bacteroidia > Chitinophagales > Saprospiraceae > JAFMDF01. The sequence continues at coordinate 6,860 of CALLVC010000093.1, read as the reverse complement.
ATGAAGCCAATCAATTCATTCCAGTTTATCACATTACAGAAATCAAAAATGTACATTTTGAATCTATTGATTGTGGCGGAAATGCCCACGAGACATTTCAAACAATTACTCAATTATGGATTAGTCCCAAAGATTTCTTGAAGCAAAAGTGTATGACGGCAGAAAAAGCCTTGAAAATTTATAATATCGTTGATGGGGTGAAACCAATGAAAAGAGACACTGAAATCTTCTTTGAATATGGCTATAAGGAATTACGAACTTCTGTTTATTCTGTTGAAGCAATAGAGGAGACTGCCGACCAATTAATTATCAAAATGTTTGTACCAAAGACGGCTTGTAAACCTGCACAAAAAGTAATTGAAAAAGGAAAAGAAATATTAAGTTGCTGTGGGCCTGTGCAACAAATTGCTGGTGAAGCTAAGAAAGTAGTGGGTTGTTGTTAAAAACTAAAAAACCGTTGGGAGTTTCTTTTTCCCAACGGACTTTTAATTCTTTTTATATAAAAATAGACAAAAGAATATTAAAAATACTCATAGCTACAGCTAAATAAACGGCTGGCTTAAATCCATCTACTCTAAAATTTGTCATATAATTTGCTGTGATTAAAATAACCACCGCATCAACGATAAAAGCAAAAAGGCCTAGCGTAATCCATCTCAAAGGCGCACTTAATAAGTCCATAAAAGCACCAAGCGTTGCGTTTAAAAGTGCTAAAATAACTGCTACAATAACCGCACTTAAAAAGTTTTTCACCTCTACACCTCTAATTAAACTTGCCCCTAAAAGTAAAGCACAAGCATTTAGAATCGTCTGCATGATAAAGCCATTACCAGTGGTATTCGCTATAAAATAGTCTAAAAAAATAGGGTCTGCCATAATTTTTTCGATTTAATATTGAATTCAAGTATTAGTCTAAAGGTTAAAGTCAGATTATTCACCCGCTACTTTTCGCTCTAATTCCTCTACCTTTTGCTTCAAAGTCTCATTCTCTTTATACATTGCATCTAAACGCTTCTCTTTATAGGCTAATTCTTCTTCTAACTTTCGAATTTTATAAGTTGCGTTATCATCTGCTTCGGTAGAACTAGGTTCTGTTCGATTTGTACGTGTTTCTGTCGTACTTTCTTTACTTCCTTGATTAAATAAATCTTTGATGGTTTCTACGCCATTTTCTCCATTGTAATAAGAAGCGCCTAAAAAGGCTAAAGGACCTACAATAAGCATCATAATGATAAATCTGGAAAAAACGGTCAATCTTGCTTTTCTAGCCATAGTTAATATAATTTTTATGGTAAATTTGTTTTTTGCTAATAGATGTAAATTTCACTTTTCTAAAGATGCGATTTTCTGGCACAATATTACTGCTTTATTCTACTGAATTTCATCTTTTTAAGACAAAAGAAGTATTAGCCAGTAATTAAAGCCTTAGACAAATCATAATATGACCGAAGTATTAATTTTTGATACCCTCAGAACGCCTTTGGGCAAAGGCAATGGAACAGGCGCTTTATTTGAAGTACGTCCAATTGATTTATTAAGCAAATGTTTAGTTGCTTTGCAAGAACGCAATCAATTAGCGACCCAAGAAGTAGAAGATTTAATTATAGGTTGCGTAATTCCAACAGGAGGGCAAGCAGATAATATTGCCAAAACCGCCTTATTACATGCAGGTTGGTCTGCGAATACGCCCGGTCTGCAAATCAATCGCTTTCAAGCCTCAGGATTGACAGCTATCGGTTTGGCTGCTGCCAAAATAAAATCCAACTGGGCATCCCTGATAGTCGCTGGTGGTTTGGAAAGTATGAGTAGAATACATCGAGCGGACAACCGCGGTGCTATTTCCAATGCACCAGACATCATGAATAAAATTGGCTCTATTCCAACTGGTGTAGCAGCGGATTTAATAGCTACACTTGAAGGATTTACGAAGGAACAACTAGACGAGTATGCTTTAAAATCTATAAAAAAAGCAAATACTGCTATCAAAAAAGGGTATTTCAAAAAAACAGTCCTACCTATATATGACCAAAATAAAATTCCTATCCTAGAAAAAGATGAAACCATTAATCTGGACTTATCCGAAGAACATTTAGCCACTTCAACGCCTATTTTTCCAAAAAATAATAGATTAGGTTTTGAAGCAGTAGCATTTAGAAAATATCCACTGGTAGAGCAAATTTTGCCTATGCACAGTGAAGAAAACAGTGCAAAATCCGCAGATAATGCAGCCGTCATGTTAATAGGCAGTGCGGCAAAAGGGAAAGCCTTAGGACTAAAAGCAAGAGCAAAGATAATTGCTGCGAAAGCACTTAGTACGGATTTGACCATCACCCATAAAGGAGGAATCGAAGCAGCCCATGCAGTTTTAGAAATTGCCAAATTAAAACCTAAAGATATTGACCTTTGGTACATCAATGAATCTTTTGCAGCCCCTGCCCTCCTCTTCCAACAAACCTTCAAAATTGCAGACAAAAAATTGAATCCTTGCGGTGGTAACATCGCCTTTGGAGAAGCACTTGGCGCTAATGGAGTTATTCTATTAGGTATGTTGATAGATGAATTAGAAAGGCAAAAATTAAAGAGAGGCTTGATATCCATCAGTGCAGAAGGCGGAATAGGAACCAGTATGATAATTGAAATAGTGTAACTAACATGGTATCAGGTTTTAGGTTTCAGGTACTAGGCTAAATTGGCCTAATCTGACACCTGATACCCGACACCCGACACCTCTTAGAAATGATAAAATATAAAAAAGATACCGACAATATTGTAACGTTGACCTTAGACATGGGCGACCGTCAACTCAATTTAGTCAATCATCAAATGTACCAGTATTTTAAACCCGTATTGACCCATCTTCAAAAGGAAAAAGCAAAAGGTTTATTAAAAGGTATCATTTTTACTTCTGCTAAGAAAAATTTCTTAGAAGGAGGAGAGTTAGACTATTTACAAACAAGTGTAGATGCCAAAGAGATTTACGAACACTCGCTCACACTCAACAAATTTTTTAGAGCACTAGAGCATCCTGGAGTGCCTGTAGTGGCAGCTATCAATGGTAGTGCTTTAGGAACAGGATTTGAGTTTGCTTTAGCCTGTCATCATCGAATCGTAATAGATGATTCTTCCATTCGGTTAGGACATCCAGAAGTGACTGTAGGATTGATGCCTGGTAATGGTGGCATTACTCGATTGCTATGGTTATTAGGATTAGAAAAAGCATACACCATTCTTACGAATGGGAAAAAATATAGACCCAAAGAAGCATTAAAAGTCGGAATCATAGACGAAATTGCTAAGGACCAAAAAACGATGATGGAAAAAGCCAAAAAATGGCTATTAGAAAACAAAGAAGGAAGAAGACCGTGGGACGTAGAAGGAGAAAGCATACCAGAAGGGACGGCAAAAGAACCCAAAATAGCAAAAGTCATCCAAAAATTAGCCGCTAAACTATCCAAAGAAACTTATAATAATTATCCCGCCCCACAATTTATTTTAAACACTTTAGTCGAAGCCTCAAAGGTAAATTTTGATATTGCGACCAAAATAGAAAGTCGCTACTTCACAGAATTAGTCCTCCGTCCAGAGACCAGAAATATGATAAATACCTTCTGGTATGACTATAATGCTATTAAAAAAGGGATTAATCGGCCTAAAGGATTTGGTAAATTTCGAGCAAAGCAAGTAGGCGTTATCGGCGCAGGAAGAATGGGTTCTGGGATTACTTTTAATTGTATAAAAAAGGGATTAAAAGTTGTATTAAAAGATGTTTCTAAGCCTATTGCGGAATTAGGTAAGCAATATTCCAAAGATCAACTAACTACATTAGTAGAACAAGGAACTATTTCAGCGGAGGAAAAAGACCAACTCTATGCAAATATTGTAACATCTGCCAAACCAGAAGATTTTGAAAATTGCGATTTGATAATAGAAGCCGTTTATGAAAATGAAATGGTCAAATCAAAAGCCTTAAAAGACTCAGAGCAATACATAGATGAATACGCCATTTTTGCGACTAATACGCTTTCGATTCCAATTACAAAATTAGCCGAATCTTCTTTTCGTCCAGAAAATTATGTAGGCTTACATTTTTTCTACCCCGTAGAAAAAGTGCCTTTAGTAGAGATTGTAAAAGGTAAACAAACTTCTGATGAAACGATTGCCAGAGCATTTGATTTTGTAAGGACCCTTGGGAAAATTCCCATTATTGTAAAAGACGATTGGGGGTTCTTTGTGGCAAGAGTACAAAACACCTATATATTAGAAGGCATCACCCTATTGCAAGAAGGTTATCCGCCTGCCCTCATCGAAAACTTAGGATTACAAGCTGGAATGCCTAAAGGAGCATTAGCCTTCGCAGATGATTTATCATTAAGGATGGTTTTAAAATTTGAAAATCAAGCAGCAGCACATTATGGTAGTCAGTACGAACCACATCCTGCTGTTTCCACCTTGAATAAGATGGTCGAAGGCTTAGACCGTTCAGGAAAATTTAAGCAAGCTGGTTTTTATGATTATACTACAGAAAATAAAAAACTATGGGATGGATTAAAAGAACATTTCCCAATTAATCAAACAGACTTTGATATAGAAAGCATCAAAGAAAGAATGCTTTTTGCACAAGTGATTGAAGCCATTTGGTGTCTCCAAGAAAAAGTCATTGCCTCTGTTCCAGAAGCGAATTTAGGAAGTATTCATGGATGGGGTTTCCCTGCCTTCACAGGAGGAATTTTCCAATACGTAAACAATTACGGATTCGATAAATTTATTGAACGATGCGAAGAATTTAAGAACAATTACGGGCCAAGGTTTAGAGTACCTAAAATACTAAAGGAAATGAAAAAAACGGGAAAGACATTTGTATAAGGAACGGTGAAAATCAAATAAAAAGTACAAGTAGGGAAAAAAATAAGGTGAGACACTTTCGCGTCTCACCTTGAATGAGATAAACAAAAAAGGCTAAAAGTAAACAAATGTTTCATCTTACGTTATATAGAAAAATAACATGCAAATTGGTGGACTTTAATAGCACAATTCTTTTCAGAATAGCATTCATCCCTATCAAAATTAAAGTCAATATATTAAGCTAAAAATGTTTATAAATTGTAATCTGGAAGAAAGAATGCAAGTGTGATTGTATTTACTGTAATAGCTTTCTTAAAGATTCACTTATACAGTAAAATTTAAAATATATTTTTATTTGTGCTATTTTTTTAGCATTTACAAATAATATCTTTTTAACTCGCTGCGGATGCATGTGCAACATTACCTGCTGGAAGTTGCGACTGTAGTAAGGTGGTATATTTTTTAAGTGCACCTTTTTTCAAAATCTTGCAAGCTGCTGGGTCAAAATATAACATACGCAACAAATCTGCAAAATCACCAATACTTTGACCTGTTGACATATAATCAATAAGCATGCCACAAGTTAAATCAATTATATTCTCTCTTTCGGCCCCTCGATAACTTAATACAGGCAAACCTTTTGATAATGCTTGCATGATACCATTATAAGTATTGCTCTTTGCAGGCATGAGTAAAAAATTAGCTTGATGAAATGCCTCTTCGACTTTTTCCATCCTTTTCCAATTAATCACCTGCACGATAGGTTTAATATTCAGTTTTTCAGACCAATGCATAACAGGAATGGTATATCCCCCTTTGTCAATAAAAATCAACTTAATTTGCTTTTGGTGTTTTGGTGTCAAGTCATGATAAAATTCAGCGAATGAATTCATTACAATTTCTAATCCCGCTTCAAAGGCTAAATCACTAACAGCTAAAATGGTAAATGGATACATAGGTCTTAAGTCTTTTTCTTAGAAAAATGATTATCGCATAAGACTTAGGGGAACCAACATGTATATTGATATTGGTTAATCTATATCGTTAATTAAAATTAATTGATAACTGATGTGGAGGGACAATCAATATTTTAGTGTAAAGAAAAGTCAGTTACTTGTGTGGGTATAAATTAAAAGTCGATTCAGTAAAAATAAGAATTTTCGTTACGCTCATTTACTTATGCGTGGGAGGGAATATACTATGCAATTTGCGAATTTATCCCTACAAAAATTGCCATAAAAACGTTTTTTTGTGACGGACAATTCAAAAAATAAATAGTTTGATTAATGTATTTAATATTTAAACTAACTGTATTCGTAAATAAAAAACATATATCTAACTGGTAATCAACTGCAATTACATTCATTTTATAGAAATAAATGAATCGAAAAAAATCCAGTTGAAGTTATCTTTAAATTTTTAGTGACGTGAAAACGGAAAGAAAAAAGAATAATCTATAAAATAAGATATTTCCTATAAATGTGGTCTAAGCACGCTTAAGTCTTTTAAAATAAGGTCGTACTTTCTACAAAATTACCCTATATTTGTGCTTTCAAATTTTAGAGCAAAAAAATCAATATAACTTAAAATCCATATTCAATGAATTTACACGAATATCAGGGAAAGAATCTGTTAAAAAGCTTTGGTGTTACGATTCAAGAAGGAATCGTTGCAGAAACGGCAAAAGACGCAGTAGCCGCTTACAAAAAGTTACAAAAAGACACGGGTACAGAATATGCAGTAGTTAAAGCTCAGATACACGCAGGGGGACGTGGAAAAGGTGGTGGTGTAAAGCTAGCAAAGAATGAAAAAGAAGTAAAAGAAATTGCTGGTGACATCATTGGAATGATGCTAAAAACCCCGCAAACTCCAGGAGGTGTAGATGGTCCTGGTAAATTAGTCAGCAAAGTATTAATCGCAGAGGATGTATATGCACCTGATTTTGATGCCTGTAAAGAATATTACATTTCTGTTTTAATGGATAGAGAGCGTAAGCAAAATGTAATTATTTATTCTAC
>CALLVC010000092.1 GCA_938010785.1 uncultured Saprospiraceae bacterium | reverse complement strand
ATAATATGGATACAGCAACAGCAACAGATTTAAAAACGTTTCGCACGGAAACCCGTGCTTGGTTGGAAGCAAACTACCCAGAAAGTTTGCGCCAGCCTGTCAAAAGCTTCGAAAAAGAAATTTACTGGGGCGGTCGCAAGCCTTATTTTCACACACCAGACCTCAAACTATGGTTTGAAAGGATGTACGAAAAAGGTTGGGCTGTTCCACATTGGCCAAAAGAATATGGCGGTGGCGGATTAAGCAAACAAGAGCAAAAAATTTTAAGAGAAGAAATGGCGCGCATAGGTGCTAGACCACCTATTTATAGTTTTGGTATTTCTATGTTAGGGCCAGCCCTATTAAAGTTTGGTAATGAAGGGCAAAAGATGAAATACCTAAATGAAATCACCGCAGGTAAAGTGTGGTGGTGTCAAGGATATTCTGAGCCTGGCGCAGGAAGTGATTTAGCTGGTCTACAAACAAGTGCAGAAGATATGGGCGACCATTATCTAGTTAATGGGCAGAAAGTTTGGACATCTTACGCAGATAGTGCAGATATGATTTTCTGTTTAGTAAGAACCGACCCAGAAGCACCAAAGCATTCTGGTATTAGCTTCTTATTGATAGATATGGAAGCAGAAGGCGTTTCTACTAGACCAATTAAGTTGATTAGTGGAAAATCTCCTTTCTGTGAGACCTTCTTTGATAATGTAAAAGTACCCAAAGAGAATTTAGTTGGAAAACTAAATGGAGGTTGGACCATTGCTAAATATTTATTGACCCATGAGCGGTCAATGATTGGCGGTGTTGGTGATGCTAAAAAAGAAATTCCTTTAAGCCAAATTGCAACTAAGGAAGTTGGTTTAGAGAATGGCAAGTTAGCTGACCCAATTTTAAGAACGAAAGTCGCTCAGTGGATGATAGATGGCGCTAGTTTCAAATTAGCCGTTGAAAGAATTTTAGATGAAGCGAAAGCAGGTCAACAAATGGGGGCAAAATCTTCTTACTTCAAATACTATGCTACCGAGCTGAACAAAGATAAGCACGAATTAATGATGGAATTAGGTGGCTATGATGCCTTAAAATGGGGAGAAGAATATGATGGTGGTAAATTAGCCAGAGACATGTGTCGAACCAAAGCAAATTCTATCGAAGGAGGTACATCTGAGGTGCAATTGAATATTATTTCAAAAAGAATTCTGGGCTTACCAGGTAAGTAAAACTATGAACTATGAACTATAAACTATGAATTCACCAAAACACCGAATTCATCGTTCATCATTCATCGTTCATCATTTAAAAAATCATTCATCATTCATAAATATGGCTTTAGTTTTAAATGAAGAACAACAGATGTTAAAGACTTCCGCAAAGGAGTTTTTAAACGAAAATGCACCTGTTGAAGCATTAAGAAAATTACGGGACAGCAATGACCCTAAAGGATATGACCCAGCGTTGTGGTCACAAATGGCAGAATTAGGTTTTGCTGGAATTGCCATTCCTGAAAATTATGGCGGTATGGGCTTCGGCTATACAGGCTTAGGGCAAGTATTGGAAGAAACAGGTCGAACATTGACTGCCTCTCCATTAATTTCTACGGTTGTTTTAGGTGCCTCTTTAATCAATATTGCAGGAAACGAGCATCAAAAAGCAGCTTTATTACCAGCGATTGCAGATGGCAACTTATTGGTTTCTGTGGCTAACGAAGAAAGTAATGCCCACAAACCTTTTGAAGCGGAAACCCGCTTTAAAAAAACAACCAATAGCTACTCTATTACTGGAACAAAGAAATTTGTTTTAGAAGGTGGTTCGGCTAATAAATTTATCGTTTCTGCTAAGAAGAATAGCAAAAGTGGATTAACTTTATTTGTTGTGGATGCAGGCGCTAAAGGTGTAAAAATCGACCGCACCCCAATGATGGATAGTCGGAATATTGTAACCGTCACTTTTAAGAGTGTCAAAGCTGCGGCTACTGATATCTTGGGCAAAGAAGGCGAAGGTGCGGCACCATTAGAAAAAGCCTTAGACATTGCTAGAATCGGCTTATCCGCAGAGATGTTAGGTTCTATGATGGAAGCTTATGACAGAACCATCGCTTACTTAAAAGAACGACAACAATTTGGCGTACCAATCGGTGTCTTCCAAGGTTTACAGCATAGAGCAGCAGATATGTACTGCGAAATCGAAAATTGCAAATCTTTGGTCATTAAATCCTTACAAGCGATTGATAGCGACTCTAAAGGTTTAGCGGTCTACGCTAGTATGACCAAAGCAAAAATTAGTGATGTGCTTAAAAGAGTGACGAACGAAGCGATTCAAATGTTCGGTGGTATCGGGATGACCGATGATGAAGAGATTGGCTTTTTTATGAAGCGCGCAAGAGTAGCACAGCGTACTTTTGGCGATAGCAATTATCATATTGATAGATTCGCTACGTTGAATGGTTTTTAGAAAAATTTCTTTATTTTGAAAAATATTAAGGATTGGGGCTTTGGTTCCAGTCCTTTTTTTGTTTTTTCAGATATTTTTTCGTTAAAATGTCGTCGGGAGACGACGGGATAGTCGTGTCAAGTCTGGAGACTAGACACATCGAGTTCCGTTTTCTTTACCCTTTTTAAAGTGTAACCCAAGCGATTCATTGCATTATTTACTGTTCGCAGGCAAAAATCTATCAATTCATAAGGCTTTTTTAAAATTATGAAGCTTGATAGTACTTCTGGTGCTAAGGAACGGTGAAAAAATAAACTTACAAACCTGCCCGACACTCAGGCAGGTTTATAAATCTATTTCTACACCGTTCCTAAAACATAAATACAACTATTTTACCAAGACATATTGTTCTGAAACGATAGGCATCAACTCCTTTTCTACTAGCTCACTCACCTTAACCGCTCCTTTTTTAGTAAAATGCATACTGTCATAAAAATAGCTAGAATTTTTAGGCATTAGACAAGCTAAATCAATTAGCGGAATATTTAGTTCTTGACAAACGGTTCTAGTAACTTCATTATATGCTTCCATGATATGCCAATACCTGCTTCCATATTCAAAGCGAGAACTTACCGTTGCTAAATCAACTCCTGTGTGCTCATCCAAGCTAGTTCCATACAACAAAGGTTGAGTCATAACAATTGGTTTAATTTCATATTCCTCAGTTTCTTGTAACAGTAGTGTTAAACGTTCTTTATAGCTAGTGGTAAAAGTTTTGTGATTGCGTAAGGTGCTAGAAATTTCCTTATAATCAATAGGGTTGTGTGTTCTACTTTCCAGTTCTAGTGCTTTTCTACCATGTCCAGATTCAATAGTATAAGCTTTAATAGACCGACGAATATTATTAATAATCAAAGCAATTTCGCTATTTTTCTTTATCCAATCCTGTTTAGAAAAGGTCCGATTCGTTTGGATAGCGAGGTCATCATTAAAATCATCTGCTCGTAAAATTTCATTAATTCCAACTAAAAACAAGGCATAATCAGGTTGGATTTTCGAGACATGTTGTTGCATCAAAATGCGATGACCAAAAGTAGAATTACCAGCCAAGCCCGCATTATTTATCCAGACTGGTTGGTCTAATTTATTATTTAGATTGTTAGAAAGCAAAGAAACCCAATCTGCTCCTTCAGAAATAAATCTACATTCCGTAGTACTTCCTCCAATGGCAATTACAGATAGGTGGTTAGTTAAATCAACAGGCAAATCAGGTCCTCTAAAACCAAGGTGATTATTTTTAACGGTAATCAATGTGTCTAATCCTGGAATATGTTGATTATGAAAAGTGAAGGTTCGATTCACAGGCAAAAATAAAGTGTCATTTTTCATTCTCACAGGAAAAGGATTATAATACCGCAATCCAACTTCCAAGATGACGATAGCAATCAATAAACCAATAAAAAAAGCAAGTAGGTCTTTTAATATATTCATAGAATTTAGTCTTATATAGGATATTTCCCTATAATATAAAAAAAAACAACAAGGTCATATAGGAGGGCTAAACCAGTTACATTAAAGTTCAAGTCAAACTAAAATTACTATTCTTACTGGTAAAATTATATTAATTAGATAAGAATCCTATTATTTTTATTTTGAATATATATTTTTCAAAAAAAGAAGAGGACTTTTCGATTAAATCTACCACACCAAAAAATACTACAAATCATTCATTATTTTGACTAAGTTAATTTGATTGATTTAGAAGATACCTAAAGTGTATGGAGTAGAAAGGTTTTATAAAAAATATTCTCCAATCAGCGTATCTTTGCAGGTTCAAAGTAAAAATATGTATAAAGTAAATATTCTAATTTTTATATTAACCATCTTGTCCTTCTGGAATAGCGAAATTTTTGCCCAGCAAACAGGCAATAGTTTCCGAGAGGGCTATCAATATAAAATCAAGCGAACATCAGCATCCATAAAAATTGATGGCGTGCTGGATGAAGCCATTTGGGAATCGGCGCAAAACGCCACCAATTTTTTCTACATCACGCCCGTAGCAGATAAACAGGTCGAAAAGCAAGACCAAACAGAAGTCAGAATGACCTATGATGACCGCAATATCTACGTAGCCGCCATCTGTCATGGGAAACAGCCCTACTTAGTGCCTTCGTTGAAGCGAGATGGGGATAGCTTTTGGGGCGGAGAAGTCTTTATGATATCCTTTGACCCCGGCAATGAAAGGACAACAGGTTATGGATTTGCGACAAATTCCGCAGGCGTGCAATACGATAATCAATTGTCGGGAGATTTAGGGACAAGAAGTGGCGGAGGAAGTAATGGGTTTAATACCGCTTGGAATAACAAATGGCAATGTGAAACGAAGGTGTACGATACTTATTTTACCGTAGAAATGGCTATTCCTTTCAAATCACTCAGATATGCGGATAGTAAAATTTGGGGCATCCAGTTTAATAGAGGCATATCTGCGACGAATAGTTTTCATGCTTGGACACCTGTGCCTTTACAATTCTTTGGTCCAGATTTAGGGTACAATGCTTCACTTATTTGGGATGAAGTGCCTAGAAAAACAAAAAGTAACATTGCGTTGATTCCTTATACCATCGCAACTACCTCTAAAGACATAGCAGCAGGGACAGCGGCTGACAATAATTTTGATGTAGGCTTGGATGCCAAAATTGCTTTGACGAGTAGCCTGAATTTAGATGTAACGATTAATCCAGATTTCTCTCAAGTAGATGTCGACCGACAAGTCACCAACTTAACAACCGTCAATATTAGATTTCCAGAACAGCGTATCTTTTTTGTAGAAAATAGCGACATTTTTTCTGATTTTGGGATACCGCCCATGCGACCATTTTTCTCTAGAAAAATTGGCTTAACGGATAATGGAGCGCCCATTCCCATTAGCTATGGCGCTCGGATTACGGGTAATTTAACGAAAGATACACGGGTTGGATTGATGAATCTACAGACTAAATCTGCTGAAGAACCCGGTAATAATTATAGTGCTTTAGCGGTCAGTCATAGACTATTTGGTCGCTCTGTATTAAAAGGATTTTTTCACAACCGAATTGGGCATACGGATGGCAATTATGATTCGAACGATTACACTAGAAATCTAGGTTTAGAATTCGACTACAAGTCCAAAGATGGATACGATAGATTCGCTGTAGGATACAGCTTATCGAATAGCGAAGGTGTAAGCGACAAAAATGGCTATTATCATGCTATTGCTCAATTTGGTAATGATAATTTTCGTTTTTACACCAACGTGGCGGGCATTGGCGAAAACTACTCTGATGAAATGGGATTCATCCAACAGTTGAACCAATATAATTCAGTCACAGGAGAAACCATCAGGATTGGCTACGACCACCTTTTTTCTAATTTAAGTTATACCATCTATCCAGAAAATAGCAAGATAAACACCCATAGATTTAGTTTGATTAATGTGGGCGATTGGGAAAGAGCAGGAAATACCAACTTTAGTTATAGAGTAAGCGGAAGTTATAGCATTGCCTTTTCCAATACTAGTCGTTTTTCTATAGAGCTAGAAAATGTTTACCGAAAATTATTATTTCCTTTCACCTTTACCGAAAATCCATTAGCTGCCCAAGGCTATGAGTGGCAGACTTTTGGTGTAGATTATAGGTCGGATAATCGAAAGAATTTTAATTACTCCATCGGTGGTGGTTTCGGTGGTTTTTATAGTGGAAAGCGAAAGAATTTGACCGCAGAACTAAATTATCGCCAACAACCTTGGGGTAATTTTGGCATCGCTTTTGAAGCCAACGAATTGACTTTTGATGGCGATATTGGAAATACAACTTTACTCCTTATTGGTCCACAAATAGAATTTAATTTTAATCGAGACTTATTTTGGACCACCTTTTTACAGTACAACACCCAACAGGATAATTTCAATGTGAATAGCCGGCTCCAATGGAGATTCCAGCCGCTATCTGATTTGTTCTTAGTTTATACGGACAACTATGCGATTGAGCAGTGGGGTCCGAAGAATCGGACGTTGGTGTTGAAGATTAATTATTGGTTGAATTTATAGATAACCAAGCGTAATTGAAGGTTTATCCATTAACAATCTTATCCAATTTTTTCACCTTCACCAATCTAGCAAATTTTCCCGCTGAATTATTACCGCATATTGCAGCCTTCTCTTATGAGATGTTGTCCCTAATTGCTTTGCAACAAAATAATTACAACACACAAGCAGTCCCAATTAGAAAGTCAAAGAACTAACTTCCTTAAAAAAACACATTAAAAAATTAATAATAGTTAAAGAATTGTTATCCTTCCTATTAGCATGTTACAAAATTTTCATTTATTAGTCTTAAGCAGTAAATAAAGCTCAGAATCCATCCAAAAATAGTAGATAAGTAATCTTCTTCCTCATTTAAACCTAACTACAGTCCAAGTTAAAAAATTATCATCATCACGACTCAAGAATTGAGGGGAGTGACACGCTTTTTATTAACTAAAAACAAAAATTATGAAAAATTACTTAAACTTGATTTTATGCTGCCTAATCCCATTTTTGGGTACTGCTCAAAATTGGGAAATTGGATTACAAGGAGGAGCCACTCAGTATTTTGGAGACCTCACAAACAATGAAACGCAAATAGTCGATGGCGAATATGGCACTACTGGTGGCTTGTATATTAGAAATGGGCTTAGCGATAATTTTGGCTTAAGAGGTAATTTATTTTACACAGGTTTAAAAGGTGATGACCAGAATTTTGACGTCAATGCTGACCGAGGATTCCGTTTTGACGGAGACAACTTAGAAGCCTCTATCCAAGGGGAATGGTTTATGGTAGGAAGGGACAAAGCAGTTCGTCCTTATTTATTCGGTGGTTTAGGCTGGTTATATGTGACCCCGAATACCGCTTACGGTTTATCCGACCCAAATAACCCTACTTTAGCTAGTAATGTGTTACTCGACCGAGGAGAAGGCAAAAAACACCACACCGCAGTCATCCCACTGGGTATTGGTTTGGATTTTAATATTTCCAAACAAAGAAATGCCTATTTGGGCGTAGAATTTAGTGCTAGACCTACTTTAACAGATTTTCTAGATGGCGTTAGTAATGCTGCCGATAGAGACAATAAAGACTGGTTTGCAACAGGTGCAGTAACCTTAAGTTTTCCTTTGGGTACAAGAGCACCTGATGCAGATAACGACGGCATTAGCGATGCCGAAGATGCTTGTCCTAATACCGCAGGATTAAAAGAGTACCAAGGCTGTCCAGATTCAGATGGAGACGGTGTAGTAGATAAAAACGATGCCTGTCCTACGGTAAAAGGGACTTTAAATGGGTGTCCTGATACAGATGGGGACGGGATAGCAGATAATACAGATGTTTGCCCAGAAGTTGCAGGAGTTGCGGCTACGAATGGCTGTCCTGACGCAGATGGGGACGGCATAGCAGATAATCAAGATGCTTGTCCTTCGACGGCTGGTTTAGCTAGTTTCCAAGGTTGTCCTGATAGCGATAATGATGGTGTTCGAGATGCAGAAGATGAATGCCCGAATGAAGCTGGTACAATTGCTAATAAAGGTTGTCCACTAACAGATAGTGATAATGACGGTGTGGTAGATGCGGAAGATGCTTGTCCAAATGAGGCAGGCCCTGCTTCCACGAATGGTTGTCCAGATTCAGATGGAGACGGTATCCTTAACAAAGACGATGCTTGTCCAAATGAAGCAGGAACAGTTAATGGCTGTCCAGACTCAGACAAAGATGGTATTGCGGATAAAGATGATGCCTGTCCAACTTTAGGTGGAAATATAGATGCGAAAGGCTGTCCAATTGTAGAAGCAAAAGTGAAAGAAGTATTCACTAGAGCGTTACAGGGCATTCAATTTGAAACGGGGTCGAATCGGATTCGAAGTTCTTCTAAAAACATCTTAGGAGAAGTCGTTAGTATCATGCAAGAAAATCCAGCTTATAAATTGACGATTGCGGGGCATACTGATTCCGTTGGTAGTTCAGCGTCTAATCAAAGTTTATCTCAGCGAAGAGCAGATGCCGTCAAATTTTATTTGATAAACAACGGGATTCCTGCGGAAAGATTAACAGCGATTGGTTATGGAGAATCACAACCAACTGCCTCTAATGAAACAAAAGAAGGCAGACG
>CALLVC010000091.1 GCA_938010785.1 uncultured Saprospiraceae bacterium | reverse complement strand
GGCTATCATGGATACTAAACCTCAATTAGAAATTTTTGCGGATGACGTAAAATGTAGTCACGGAGCAACGATTGGGCAGATGGACGAAACGTCTATTTACTACCTTCGAACTAGAGGAATGTCTTTGGAACAAGCTCGGTCTATGTTACAATTTGCTTTCGTCGCAGAGGTTTTGGAAAACTTTAAATTGGATGCAGTGAAGGAGAAGGCTTTGGCGATGATGGCGGAGAAGTTGGGGTAAATTGCCATTAGTTTATTCACAAAAATCTAAATTATGAATCATGGAATACCAGGTAAGTACATTAATCCACTTACGGATTAGGTCTAATAGGACTGTCCATTATTTGGCTCATGCTACAAAAGTCCCTTTTCTCTAGGAGCAATTCCCTTAGAAGGTATAGATGTAGTTATTGACCCTTTGAAACAAGAATTACAATTACCTCCCGAACGACCTTATATTGCACAGACTATTTTGAAGGGTATTAGAAGCTAAATAAATTCAAAAACTAGAATTTTTTATAATGAAGGTAAAAGGAATCAAACTTATAAATTTTAGATTATTTGAAGATTTAGAGATTACGCTTCCAAGCACTAATTTTATAATATTTATTGGTGTAAATGGATGTGGAAAATCTACATTACTTGATAGTATGGCAATGATATTAGCTCATATTATAGGACAATTAAAATCACCAAGAGACAGATATTCAGTGGAATATTCTATGAGGTTGAGCGATATTACTAATGAAACTAACTTTTCTGCTGCAGAATTAAGATTAATTGGGTTTGATAAACCACTAAAAATAAAGGTATCCAAAAAAATTGACCAAAAAGGTTTCTCTTATGATTTTGACCCAAAAACAACAATACTACACCTAAAGGAAAAACTGAAAGCTGACAATATATTCGAATTACCTTTATTTGCATATTATAGTCTAAATAGAACGATTAATATCGAAAACGCTAACGGAAAATCTAAATCAAACAACTTTAATCGTATTTTAAATGGTTATAATAATTCTATAAGCAGTAAAATATCAGCATTTAAAGACTTCAAAAATTGGTTTATTTATCAAGAAAATTTAGAAAATGAACGTAAAGTTGAATTAAAGAAATGGAATTTTGAATTAACTAGCTTAAAGTTAATTAGAAAAGCAATAGAGGATTTTTTATCTCTAATTCATATCGCGACATTTAAAGATTTAAAAGTTAGCAGGTATAAAGAAAGTAATTTAGAATATAAAGAAAATGGAGAATCAGCTGAATTAATCATTTCAAAAAATGGAAAAGAGGTAAAAATTGAACAACTTTCTTCGGGTGAAAAAATGGTCATTTTATTAGTTGCTGATATTGCCAGAAGGCTTATTATTTTAAATAATTCAAGTGAATCTTCTTTAACAGGTCAAGGTATTATTTTAATTGATGAAATTGAATTGCATTTACACCCAAAATGGCAAAGAAGAATTATTCCTGCATTGACAGCAATTTTTCCCAATATTCAATTTTTAGCGACTACTCATTCGCCTCAAATTTTAAGTAGTGTATCTGATAAGAGTATTATTGTCCTACACGATGGTAGCTATTTTTCACCAAGTACAAATCCAATAGGAAGAGATTCTAATGGAATTTTAGAAGAAATTTTTGATACTAGCGACAGACCTCAAGAGGTAGATACTCTAATTGATGAAATCTTTTTGTTATTGAGTAGTGAAAAAATAAATTTTAGCGAGGTAGAATCAAAATTAACTTTCTTGAGAACTATAGTTGGTAGGTTTGACCCAATACTTGTTAGAATTGAGAATTTAATCAAAAGAAACAAAATTTTAAATAATTGAAGCACATAGTAAAAAATAATTCTCCTGCTGCATTTGAAGCTTGGAAAAGTGCTGAAAATCCAACTTCTTGGAATGCATTAGGCTCTTTTATGCCTCTAGAAAATAGAGAAGAAGGGGTCGCTTACTATTCTAAAAAAGAATTAAGAGGGGTATTATTAGAAGAGCAAAATTACACTTGTTGTTTTTGTGAAATGAATATTGCTAATAATACTTCGACTACAATAGCACACTTAGACCCTAGAGAAGGAGATACTCAAACAGAACGAATATTTGATTACTCTAATTTAATGGTGTCTTGTTCTGGAGGAAAAAAAGATAATAAACCAAGAAAGTTACACTGTGATGCAGCACAAGGAAATAGACCTATTTCTATTTCTCCACTAAGTTTACGATGTGAAAGTGAAATTACTTTTACTATTGTTGGTAAAATTTATGGCTTATCAGCTGATGCTAAAGAAACTATTTCTATTCTTAATTTAGATATTTACAAATTAAACAACTTACGAAACCAAGCTATCGCAGGGTATTTGTTTTTAGATGAAAACATGACAGAATATATTTCTTTAGAAGAATGTAAAAAATTGATAACCTATCTCAAAAATACTCCTAGTGAGCAATATAGAACTTCTATTATTAGAGCTATTGAACAACTAATTAATATTAGTCAATAATTAAAGCTAAAATATATGGCTACAGCCACCAAAAATAAAAGTACTAAAAAAGTAGATTTCGATAAAATTCGAAAAGATTTTCC
>CALLVC010000090.1 GCA_938010785.1 uncultured Saprospiraceae bacterium | reverse complement strand
TTTTTGGATGCGCAATGGAGCGAAAGAAGGTACTGCTCCTCCAAATAAATCATCATCCATATACAATCCTAATTCTGGGTTGTAAAAATATTGGTAGAAAGATGCCTCTGCCGCATCATAAGGAGAAGTAGCGTTCCAAAGGTCTTTTGCACCCACAGGAATAACTGCCTCATTGGTCAAAGGCATACCCAATCGAGAAACCTGTACCCAATCACCTCTATGAATTTCTTTTCCTGCTTGTAAAGTTCTAATCTTTTTACGACTAGCTGATGCCCATACACCGATGGTGTAGTCTCCATCTAAAATATTCTTAGCAGCACCCGTTCCTTTTTTCAATAAAGATTTGATAGGTACTTGAATAGCAATAGCACTAGTATTAAAACAAGCCAATGCGTCAATATTCATTCCATCCTGTCTAGGAGAGTCTCCTAAATCAAAAATACCACCTAAGTCTACAAAGAATGGGTCATCAGATGGACCTGCGTATACTCTTTCTCCTGAAGCTGCTGTAGTGATAGCCCCGTTGAATAAAGCATCATAAGTGGTGTTTAATCCAGCACCGCCTGTGATAGAACGTTCTCCGATATTATTTGGAGGCACAATGCCATTTTCTACAATTACCTCTATGCCAGCAGCGGTAATCTTTTCTAATTTGTAAGTCGTTTTCAAATTTTGTTGCCCCAAACGAATATTAAAAAAAGTAGTTGGGTCTTCGTTTACTTGGGTAAAAGTGAAACGGTAAGTAATGTCATCACCAGGAGTTGTTACATCATTATCTACGTGGATTTCATATCTTACACTTGGGTCAAAGTTGTAATAATTTGGCCCACCGAAAGGTAATTGCATCGGAATATACGTAGCAATTAAAGTAATCATGTCTGGGTTGTCTGGACTACGGAAAGCGTATAAATCCACATTATCTGCCGTCGGGTCATCTGCAATTAAAGGGGCCTCTCTGTGACTAGATGCCATTAGGCTGATTGCTAACATCGGGAGCATTACTGCTAGCAATATATATTTTTTAAGGAAATTATTTTTCATCTTTATATTTTTGATAATTTAAAATTTAGGGTTAACCAAACTTTTAAATTTTTGATTTAAGACCTGCCCGACTAGCCGTCAGGCTGGCTGGTTTTTAATTTAAGATTATTTTGCAGCTACATCTGTTCCTCTCCAAGGACTCGCTACATAAGGGAAAGTAGATTTAAACGGTCTGTCGTTGGTCTCTACACCAGTAGAGTAAGTCAAGACATTTAATAAATCTTGGGTTACTGGACTTGGAGAAGTCGCTGGATCATAATCATCGTACCATAAGCCAATAGCTGCTAATACTACACCACCTACTGCTTGTAATTCGATTCTAGTCACATCGTCCTCTAATCTTCTACCATTTGGGAAACCATCCATATTTGGAATGAATTCTAAATCAGCAGTTGTATTAAAAGGTGCAACTGTTAAACCTATTGCTGCTGCTTGTACCAATCCTAAAGAACTGAAGTTGGCATCATCTCTTGGTGTTACAGGTACTGCCATATTTAAACGTAACATATCTCCACCGTTTGGTAAGAAGTTGTTCGCAAATGGTTTTCCTGCTGCTAATGGGTCTCCCCCTTTTCCTGTTGCTAACTGGTAAGGTCTAACGTTTGGTACGCCCGTGTGGAATGCTGGCCATAAATCTACTGACCGTGGCTTTCCTGCACCTGGTAATAATAAAGTACCAAATACCGCATCATCCAAAGCTGTTCCTGCTAAGGCATCTGCACCTTTCAATCCAAATAATCCATCAGCACCGTTAGAGAAATCAAATCCGCCTAAAGAGTTCGTCTGAATTCTTAATGGCGCTAAAGATGGGACAGCACCACCAAACTGGTCGTCATCCATATATAAAGCCAATTCAGGATTGTAGAAATATTCGAAGAAATCTCCTTCTCCTTCGTAAGGAGTTTGTCTGTTCCACTTATCTTTCATTCCGATTGGAATTACTGCTTCGTTGGTTAAAGGCATTCCAATTCTAGAAACCTGAATCCAATCTCCATCTACAGAAGGAGCAGAACCATCTGTATTAAAAGTTCTCATAGCTGGACGACTAGCAGAAGCCCATACGCCGATGACGTAGTCT
Organism: uncultured Saprospiraceae bacterium; assembly: GCA_938010785.1. Classification (GTDB taxonomy): domain Bacteria; phylum Bacteroidota; class Bacteroidia; order Chitinophagales; family Saprospiraceae; genus JAFMDF01. Next base: position 5,155 of record CALLVC010000090.1, on the reverse strand, counting down.
GCATCTAAAATATTAGCTGGAGTTGCTGCTGCGCCTGACTTTAATAAAGTAGTAATTGGTACTTGGATGGCTATAGTATGTACGTTTAATTGGCCTAAAGCGTCTCTGTTTGGACCAACTTGTCTTGGAGAGTCGCCTAAGTCAAAAATAGCACCTAAGTCAACAAAGAAAGGGTCATCTGCTGGTCCAGCAAATACCTTTTCGCCTGTAGAGGCAGTAGTGATAGCATCAGCAATTAAGTCTTCATAACTAGCTGCACCTAAACCAGCACCTGATTCGATAGAACGTGGTCCAATATTATTTGCTGGTACAATACCGTTGGTTACGATAGCCATAAATGGTCCACCACCCATACTTCTTTCTAAAGTATAAGTTGTTTTAAGATTTTGTTGTCCTAAACGGATATTAAAAAATGTTGTTGGGTCTTCGTTCACGCGAGTAAACGTAAAACGGTAGGTTACATCATCTCCAAGAGTACTTACATCATTATCGATGTGTATTTCGTAGCGGATATTCTCTCCAAAAGTGTAATAATTAGGACCTCCGAAAGGTAATTCTCCAGGAATATAGTTAGCGATAATCGTAATTGTATTCGGGTCATCGGGGCTACGGAATGCGTATAAATCAGTATTATCAGCTAATGGGTCATTAGCGATTAATGGGGCTTCTCGGTGACTAGATGCCTGTGCGACAAACACAGTGCAAAGTAGTCCCATCAGCAAGGAAAAAAGGTGCTTTTTTGAAAAAAGCGTTGGGTTCAAATTTTTCATGAATAAAATTTTTAAAGAATTTAGGTATTACAAATTGGGCACAAGTATGCCTGAGAAAAAAAAGGCATTAACTTTTTTTTCGCTGATAACAATAAAAGAGCATTATGACGGCTATCTGCAGTAACTTGTCATATAGCTAATTACTATTTATTATTAGCTTAAAAATCTGCTTATAGAAATAGAATTTTCGAGTTAAAAAACAATTTTTTACAATTGCCTTTATAACTGTTTTATTCTTGTTTGACAAATGCTTATTTTATATAAAAAAGCTGAGTCATTTTAATGAGGCTGGATTTGTACTGTTCTATAAAGCAACACTTAACTATTTGTTCAATTAAATATCAAATTTTTTATTTTGTTTTAGGAAATTTAATTGCTGATTGCTTCTTTCTAATGTTTTATAGTGCCATCTTAGATAATTACGGTCATAAGAATAGATTTGGATTTTTTTTTGTAAAAAAAATCATAATTAATTGATAATGAGATTTTTGCGAGCAACTTAATTTTTGTAAATAAGAATAATAACTTTACAGGAATTGGAATTTACAAGGTTGTAATTTTATTTTTTTAGTATAATTGAACAAAAAAAGAATAGTTACTTTTTAGAAAAGATTGTTCATAGAATACTAGACAAGCCTTCATAAAATTTATAAAAAAAGATTTAATAGAAATCCAAACTCATCCTTCAAACCGTATATTTAATAAGCGCAACAACTCGGTCAATAAGAAATCATAATTAATGTATCCTAACAAAAAATCGGTATTCGATATAGAGAAAATACTTTATTTTTTATGTAAAAATTTTGTTATTTTTTTTGAACATTCATGCCCTAAACACTTTTTTATTTGCCGCTCGAAGCCAATTGAAGGAATGTTAGACATACTCTTAAGACAAAATAACTTTTAGCAAAAATATAAAGTCGGATGATAGTAATAGGATGCTACCTTTCCTGTAATGGGGAAGGTAGTTTTTTACTTACTATTTTTACTTACTATTTTTACAAATTTATCCTGTTCGCAGTATAGATTATCAAATTTTATGGAAAAGCTACTTTCACAGTGTGAATATTCCCGAGCGAAATAATCCTAAATTGCATTTACAGCATGTTCCTAAAAGGTACTGGAAATATTTGGTAGAAAAATGGTGATTGGAAATACACCCGAAATAATTTATGCATTGAAAAAGAGGTCCTTATTTTTTTCCCTCAATTCTAACCTTCCTATCTGATAGCATACTCATTTTGGACATACTCTAAGCATCCTTGACAATAAGCTTGCAAAGCTAGTTAATGGCCATTTCTATCGGTGTTCCTGAAGCTTTAAATTTTGATGATATTTAATTTTTTTGATTAAATATCATCAAAAATAAAATGATATAATTCCATAAATTATTGATATTCAATTAGTTGTATTTTTGGCACGCTATTTTGATAGTACCAAATCGTAGGCAACTACAATGATTTACAAAAACCTAAAAATTAGCAACTATGAATAATGCATTAACCTTCACAAAAAATGACGATTCTTTATTGAAGTCCAAATTAGAAGCGTTAGAAGAAAACTTAAATACCTCTATAGCAGATATTAATTATTCTTTCTTTGTCTTAGAAAAGATTATCAACGAAAGCAATAATCTAAAGATTAAAAGAAATGCTAGAAAATTTATGGACAAGCAAATTTTAGCGCAAGATGAATTAGACTATTTAAATAGCTGCATTGTTTTCTTGAAAAGGCAAATTGACAAAACCCTTTCTTTCCATACTTTAAATAGGGAAGAGATTTCAGCTAGAATTAATCAATTGACCAATGATATTGAGGTATTCATCGAAGTTCAAATAGTCAATCAAAAAGCATATTTCGAATTTGCCAATAAGCACTTAAAGGCAATAACCACAGCTGCTTAAAAGAACAAAGACCTATTATTATAAAAGTACTTAAAACCAAAACTCCTTAACCTTTTAATATAACTAGATATGACAACCTTAGAATTTAATGCGAATTACAAGCCCTTAGAAGATTTATTGTTTGCATTTGCGATGAAATTGACAAGAGACAAGGTAAATGCACAAGACTTAATGCAAGAAACACTTTGTAGAGCTTATAAAAATAAAAATCGTTTTAAGGAAGATACCAATTTTAAAGCATGGATAACAACCATCATGCGAAATAATTATATCAATGACTATCGAAAGTTAAAAACCCGAAATAAGGTAGAAGCACCTGTAGAAGATTACGGATATATGGTCGAAAATAAGGCTACGGACGGAAATGCTACTTCTATCATTATGATGAAAGAATTAACGGGGATGGTGAACAGTTTATCGGAAGATTTTCAAAAGCCATTTGTTATGTTCAAGGATGGCTATCACTACGATGAGATTGCCACGGAGATGAATATTCCGATTGGTACCGTTAAAAGCCGTATTTTCTTCGCTCGAAAAAAATTAAAAGGCATGATTAAAAGTCGATATGGAACAACAGCTTTAGTAAGAGCTTAATATATTGATTATTAATGACTTATTAGATTACTCTCAGACCCTTTTAAGTATAACAACAAAGACCGTTTAAGTATAAACCCCCAACAAAACTGATTATTTATTAAATCAGAAAATGTAGGCAGTACTTGCAAAAGTACTGCCTCTTTTTTTGCCATAAGTAGTGGGATAGAATGTAAATTTATTTTTTCATTCTCCCATAGACTTAAAAGTTACTCTTAAGCCTGTCTACCATTCTACTACCTTTCTGAAATATAATTTGAGCTTAATGAACCTGATGTACATTTGACCGTTTTAGCAAAGTCGAAAAACATTGCCAATTACTTATCAAGTACCGTGTGCACTGGCACTACCTAATAGCTTAAATTTATGAAAGACCACTTACTTATAATGGCTGGCTTAGGTATAGCTACGCTGATTATGGCGTGGCTGCCTTCTCTCGCCAGAAAAATCAAGATTAGTTATCCAATTATACTCTTGGGGGTTGGTGCTATTTTATTTTTTTTAGAAATCCCACTGCCTTGGCCAGACCCATTTTGGCCAGACACTTGGTTGCTGTATATTTCTGAGCTTATCGTAATTATTTCTTTGATGGGAGCCGGCCTAAAAATTGGTAATGATTATCGGATAGAAAGTTGGAAAATCCCTTTTAGATTAATCCTTGTGACCATGCCATTGTGTATGCTTGGCGTTTATTTTTTAGGGGTTCACCTGTTATCTTTGAGTTTACCAGCCGCTATTTTATTAGCCGCTGCTTTGGCCCCAACCGACCCTGTTTTGGCCGCCGAAGTACAAATCAAAGATATGGGTCAAAAAGAGAATAGTCTAGCCACTCAATTTGCTTTGACTGGAGAAGCTGGTATTAATGATGGAGTGGCTTTTCCATTTATTTTTATGGCGGTTTTGGTAGCAGAAGCAGGTAGTTGGACAAACTTTGATTTATCAAATTGGTTTTTGGATAAATTTCTCCTAAAAATAATAATCGGGATGGGAACTGGTTACCTGATAGGGCGTGCTCTAGGCTATTTTATCGCTAGTCTTCCTACCATAAAGGGGATGAAAAACCCACATAGTTTTGTTGCTATTTCCATTACGCTTACCACTTATGCCTTGGCAGAGTTGATGCATGGCTACGGATTTTTGGCAGTATTTGTAGCGGCATTGAGTATACGATACGAAGAGAAGATACATAATCAACTAGAAGAAAAGATGCATTCTTTTGTAGAAGAAATTGAACGTTTTTTATTAGTCATTTGGCTAATTTTATTTGGTGGCTCTATTCTAAACGGTTTGCTCAATTATACGGATTGGCGAGGAGTCGCTTTTGCGTTGTTATTAATCTTTATAATACGACCTTTTGCAGGAATTATTAGTATGTACGGGCTCAAAAAGCCTACGTCAGAAAAACTGGCCACTAGCTTTTTAGGGATAAGAGGAATTGGTTCTTTTTTCTATTTGGCTTGGGCATTTACTCAGACAAATTTATTCGAAGAAAAGGTAGAACTCTACGCAGTGACTGCACTAGTTGTTCTTTTTTCAATTGTCATTCATGGTCTAAGCGCTCCTCGGATTATGGAGCAATTACAGAAGGATTAGTCGGCTTGAAAAATAGCTGCTTCGGTTGCAGTTAACTCATCTATGGCGACATATTGGGTAAAATAGGTCATTAAAAGCCAAACGGGAGAATTTGCCCACGAAAACAAACAGCTTACATAATGCAACTCTAAGCAGCGTATTCTGAAAAAATAGTCTGCCGATTGAAAAGAACGAAATGTCGCTTAGAACCGCTCTCTATATTTGACTTTGGGACAAAGACCCTGATAGTTTTTTGGAGAAGGCTAACCTCTCTCATTTAAAAGATGTCAAAGCAAGAATAGCCGAGTATAAAAA
>CALLVC010000089.1 GCA_938010785.1 uncultured Saprospiraceae bacterium | reverse complement strand
CCTGCTACTAGACAAACTTTAGTAGATACTTTAACAAGTAAAGGCGTTATTGGATTTTTAATTTTTGCAGCGATTGTATTAGGTGGTTATACAACTGTTAATAATGCAATTGGCTTAAATAGAATGCAAGGTTATCAACCTGAACAGCCTATCAAGTTCTCTCACGCTACTCACGCTGGCATGCAGAAAATTGATTGTCAGTATTGTCACGATGGAGCAAGAAGAAGTAAGCATTCTGTGATTCCTGCGGCAAATACTTGTATGAACTGTCATAAAGCAATAAAAGTAGGTTCTACTTACGGCACAGCGGAATTGACAAAAATTTATGCTTCTACGGGTTTTGACCCAAACACAGATAAGTACATTCCTAACTATGAGGAGATGTCTCAAGAGGATATTGCAAAAGTCTATAAAAAATGGATTGTAAATTCTTTTGTACAAAATGACGATAATAAGACTAAATATAGTGCCTTGAAAATCTCTGATGCTGCAGTAAGAGAAGCAGACAAACAGTGGAATGGCATCGTTTCTTCTTTAACCAATGAGGTTAAAACAAAAGTACAAGGGCCAATTGAGTGGATTAGAATTCACAACTTACCTGACCACGTATATTTCAATCACGCACAGCACGTAACAGTTGGTAAAGTAGAATGTCAGAATTGTCACGGTAAAGTAGAGGAAATGGAAGTGGTTGGACAATATTCTCCATTATCTATGGGCTGGTGTATCAATTGTCACAGACAAACAGAAGTAAAGTTTGCAGACAATGATTACTACGATTCTTACGAAGTATATCACAAAGAAATAAAAGAAGGTAAAAGAGAGAAAGTTACTGTTGAGGATATTGGTGGTTTGGAATGTCAGAAATGCCACTATTAATAAGAAGTCAGAAGCAATTTAGAAAAAATTCAATACTATAATTATATATAGATGAAAAATCAAAAGCAGAACGTATGGGTTGGAACGGAGACGTTGAAAAATGACCCAGCTTTTTTAGAGTTAGCAGAAAAGGAATTTGTCGATGATGTTAAAGATATGAAGGCGGTAGATAATTCTTTGGAGGCTAATCGTCGTGATTTTCTTAAAGTATTAGGGTTCAGTTTAGGTGCAGCGACTGTAGCTGCAGCTTGTGATACGCCAGTAAGAAGAGCTATTCCATATGTAACGAAGCCAGATGCAATTGTACCGGGTGTAGCTACTTATTATGCTTCTACTTTTGTGGAGGGTGGTGATTCTTGTCCTGTTTTAGTGAAAACTAGAGAAGGAAGACCTATCAAAATTGAAGGTAACTCTTTGTCGAGTATTTCTGGTGGAGGAACAAGTGCTAGAGCGCAGGCGAGTGTATTAGGATTGTATGATGTAGCGCGTTTGAAAGGACCTAAAGTGGCATCAGGAGAGAAAGCATTTGATGCGATTAGCTGGGCAGATTTGGATAAAGCAGTAAGTGGAAAATTAGCTAGTAGCCGAAATGTACGTATTGTAACGAATACGATAATGAGTCCAAGTACAAAGAGAGCGATTGCAGCATTGCAAGCTAAATATCCTAGTGCTCAAGTAGTGACTTATGACCCAGTTTCTAGTTCTGCTATTTTGCAAGCAAACGAAGCAACTTTTGGTTTAAAAACAATTCCTAATTATAAGTTTAAAGCAGCTGATGTAATTGTTAGTTTAAATGCAGACTTCTTAGGAACGTGGATTTCTCCAACAGAATTTGCTAAGGATTATGCATCAAATAGAAAATTAAAGAGCATTAAGAATGCGACAATGAACCGTCACTACCAAGTGGAAGGTCATATGTCAATGACAGGTTCTAATGCGGACCATAGAATTATCATTAAGCCATCTGAATTAGGAGCAGCAATTGCTACCTTATATAATGAAGTAGCAGCTTTGACTGGTGGTGCTAGGGTAACCGCTCCAGCATTAAATGATAAGGCAAAAGCCGCTTTAAAAGTAGCAGCAAAAGATTTAGCAGCGCACAGAGGTCACTCTTTAGTAGTATCTGGCTCTAATAATAAAGGAGAGCAAATATTAGTCAATGCGATTAATAGTTTATTAGGCAGTTACGGTAAGACGATTGACTTTGGAAATGCTTCTAATCAGAGACAAGGAATAGACGCTGATGTGCAAACATTAGTAAAAGATATGAATGCGGGTCGGGTAGATGCATTAATCGTATTGGGTGCAAATCCTGCTTTCGATTTACCAAATGCAGCTCAATTCGCAGAAGGTGCAGCAAAAGTAGGATTAAAAGTATCTACTGCTGGATTGATGAATGAAACCTCTGCTTTATGTGATTATATCGCTCCTGCAAGTCACTACCTAGAATCTTGGGGTGATGTAGAAGCAAAGAGTGGTCACTATAGTTTAATTCAACCAACTATTCATCCATTGTTTGATACAAGAGAAGTTGGTTTATCTTTATTAAACTGGGCAGGAAATGCGCCAAAATCAGACCAACCTTATTACGAATACGTAAAGCAAACTTGGAACGGCTTATTTGCACAGCAAACGAGTTTTGGTTCTTTCCAATCTTTCTGGGATGATGCTTTACATAATGGAGTATTTGAAGCACCTCGTGCAACAGCAGCAGGCGCTTTTTCTGCGGACATTAATGTTGCAGGTATCAAAGTAAGCCAACCATTAAATTCAGCATTAGAAATATCTTTCTTCGAGACGGTGAATATGGGCGCAGGCCAATATGCAACGAATCCGTGGTTGATGGAAATGCCTGACCCTGTTACTCGTACAGTATGGGGTAACTATTTAGCAGTTCCAGTTAAATGGGAGGCTCCAAGAAAGTTCAATGCTTTCAATGACTTAAATGAAGAAGAATATAGAGGTAAAGCAGATAAAGTAAATATTGATGTAAATGGCATTAGCCAAACAGCAACTGCGGTACGTCAATTTGGACAAAAAGAAGGGACAGTAGCAACTGCTTTAGGATATGGTAGAAGTGTAGTTGGAGAGACTGGAAAAAATACAGGCAATAATGTTTTCCCTTGGTTGACAACGGATGCCGATGGAAACACACAATATTATGCAGCAGTAAACAGCATTTCAGAAAGTGTAGAAGTAGATGAGTTATTTGCTTGTGTACAGTATCACCACACAATGGGAGTGAAAGGATTGGATTCAGACGGAAAGACCATTAATGTGGATGAAGCAGCAACTGTTGATGATAATATCTTAGCAAGAGCTTTAGGGGTGACAGGTTTCCAAGGTGCTTTAACAGACCGTTCAGTTATTAGACAAGGAAACTTGAATGAATTAGAGCAGTTTGCGACTGATTTAGTACACGAAAGAGAGCACCACCAAAAATTAAACTCTTACGGTTTATACCCAGATAGAAGTGATGTTTATGGAAATGGACACCACTGGGGAATGTATGTTGATTTGAATGGATGTATTGGTTGTGGAGCTTGTCAAGTAGCATGTATTGCAGAAAATAATGTACCAGTTGTTGGTAAAGTGGAAGTTGCAAGACACCACGAAATGACTTGGATGAGAATT
>CALLVC010000088.1 GCA_938010785.1 uncultured Saprospiraceae bacterium | reverse complement strand
TAATATATAAACCTTTGAAAAATGGATAGTCGATGTTTGAAGATTGCATCTTCAAACCAATATTTTAGCAGTTTTTAACTTTTATCAGTCGATTACATATTATAAAAACGACTTTTCGTTCGCCCTAATTTGGCGGTTACTTTTTACCCGTCAAATCATGTTTGGTCGAACACTAGTGTTCCTAAATGGCCTCAATTGGGAAAACAATTTTAAAAGTTGTTCCCTTGTTTTTTTCACTATCAAAGGAAATAGTTCCATCCATCAATTCAACATAAGTTTTCACAATATTTAGTCCCAAGCCAGTACCTTGAATATTCCCCACATTACTTGCTCTAAAGAATTGCTTAAACATTTTGGCTTGCTCCTTTTTGGGAATGCCTATACCTTGGTCGATGATTTCCAAGCTTATACTTTCGGACATAACATTGGTCTGGATTAGAATATCTTTCTTAGAATATTTAATAGCATTGGACAACAAATTGAGGACAATTCTTCTCAATATACCTTTATCTAAATAAACTAATTTTTGACCATGATGCTGATAGATAATTTTTTGGCCTTCCTTACACATTTCACTTAGTTCTTTGACCATACTTTGAAAAAAAGTAGCTAAATCAAATCCATTTTCAAGGGAAATCAACATTCTATTTTCTGGAAACATTGGATATATAAAGCTATTTAACATCGCTATTAAGTTTTTTACTTCATCTTTGATATAGCTGTGATATTCACTTCGTGCTGATTTATTGGTTTTAGTATTGAGTTTTTCTAATACTTCCACACATAACTTGATGGATGCTAAAGGCGTATTTAGTTCATGAGAGGTCATACTAATAAATGAACTCTTTAGGTCATTTATTTTCTTTTCTCTTGCTAATGCTTCTGATAATTCTACTGTACGCTCATAGACGCTAGACTCTAACTGTTCATTTAATCTTTTTAGTTCTTGCTCATAATTTTTTAGTGGCGTAATATCTACCACAAAGGAGGCCATAATATCAGGTTCAGGCGAGTAAGAGGTAATAAGCACCCATCTATTCAATCGGTTGTACTTATTTTCATAGCGGATGGTTTTTCCTTCTAAAAGTACTTCATTAGCTACTTCTAATGACCTTCCCCCTAATGTTCCTAAAATTTCACTTCTCAATTTTCCAATAATTTCATCGCGTGGCAATCCAATAACTTCGGCTGCATTGTCATTCAGTGTTACAAAAACAAGGTCAACAACTTTGCCTGCTTCATCTTTAACCGCTCTACGAATAATGAACCCTTCAGAAAGTTTGTCAAAAAGTTGACGGTAAGACTGTTCCTTTTGTTCAGCTAATGCTTCTGCTTCTTTTTGCTTAGTTATATCTGTTGTCATTACAAATAAACCATCTTCATAGGGTTGTATTTTTATGTCAAACCAGATTTTCTTCCCATCAGGAAGCTGATAATGTTCAATTACATGAACAACCTCCTGCTGCTTCAAACATTTTAATAAGGCTAAATGAATTTTACTATTTTTATAATCAGGAAATACATCCACAATATAAAATCCCACTAAGTACTTTTTCTTAGCTCTAAGCTGTTTGATTAAGGCATCATTAACATACACATATTTTAGGTCCTTACTAAGGACTTGAATTCCTTCAATTAAATTATCAAAAAGACTAAAATTCTTTCTTTTCATTTTGAAAATAATTTCTCGAATACGGTAACAGCGACTTACGCTTAAAAAGCGACCAAATGTTTTAGTAAATCTATGAAAATTTAAAATGAAAAAATGAAAGTTATGCTTCTTTCTCAAATAGAATCACAATTAAGTGTGGGTTTTCAAAGTAAAACAGGGTATGGTTGGTTTTGGGAGAGGTTGAAAAGGGGAATTACCGCTACCAAAAAAACATCGTTAATTTTTTAAACAAAGTAGTTAAAATCCATGTTAAAGATTGAATGAATTCGAATGGGACATTTTCTATTTTCAAAAAGGCAATAGCTTTACAAATAGTATATCCTTTCCCAATCTATCGCATTAATAATTTAATTTTTAAATAAAAATCTAATATGGCGTTACCTTCATTATTTGATAATTTAAGACTTCCAGTTATTGGGTCTCCTTTATTTATTATTTCAGGTCCTGAGCTAGTCATTGCTCAATGTAAGGCTGGAATAGTTGGGTCATTCCCTGCGCTAAATGCGAGGCCACAATCTCAATTGGACGAATGGATTCACCAGATTACAGAAGAATTAGCTGCTTATGATAAGGCAAATCCATCTCAGCCTTCAGCGCCATTCGCGGTCAATCAAATTGTGCATAGAAGTAATAATCGCTTAGAAGAAGATTTAGCAACTTGTGCAAAGTGGAAGGTGCCCTTAGTAATTACGTCGCTTGGTGCAAGGGAAGATTTAAATGTAGCAGTGCATGAATGGGGAGGTATTGTATTGCATGATGTAATCAATGATAGATATGCCCATAAAGCAATAGAAAAAGGAGCGGATGGACTAATTCCCGTAGCTGCAGGAGCAGGAGGGCATGCTGGCACTACCTCACCATTTGCTTTGATACAAGAAATTAGAGCTTGGTTCGATGGACCAGTAGCTTTATCTGGTTCCATTGCATCTGGAGCAGCCATTCTAAGTGCGCAAGCGATGGGTGCTGATTTAGCGTACATTGGTAGCGCATTTATCGCAGCCAAGGAAGCTAGAGCTAGTGATGGTTATAAGCAAGGCATCGTTGAGGGTAAAGCCGATGATATTGTATATTCGAATTTATTTACAGGTGTACATGGTAATTATTTGAAAAAATCAATTGAGAATGCGGGTTTAGACCCCGCTAATTTACCAGAAAGCGACCCAAGTAAAATGAATTTTGGTTCGGGAGGTAATACCGCTGCAAAAGCTTGGAAAGATATCTGGGGCTGTGGTCAAGGTATCGGTAATATTGATAAAGTTTTATCGGCAAAAGAATTAGTAGCAAAATTCCGTAAAGAGTATGATATGGCGACTAATAGAATGTTTGCATTAACTAAGTAACGGATGTTACGCACTCGCTTCAATTGGAAATGAAAAATTATTATCTGTTGGCAATCATCCGTTGGCATTCAATTAGTGTTTGCCAACGGATGGTCGCCAGTGGATAAATTTATTAAATGTTCATTTCCCGCACATTTTCGTCGATGATTAATCGACCTTCCGTTGCTGCTTTTATCGTTTCAACAGATACCCCAGGTGCTCGTTCTAAAAGCTTAAACCCTTCACTTGTTACTTCTAGAACAGCTAAATTAGTAACTATCTTTTTTACGCATTTCACACCAGTTAATGGTAAAGTACATTGGCGTAATAATTTAGATTGTCCTTTACGATTGGTATGCATCATTGCCACAATAATATTTTCTGCGGAGGCAACTAAATCCATTGCTCCACCCATTCCTTTGACCATTTTACAGGGGATTTTCCAATTGGCAATATCTCCATTATCAGCTACTTCCATAGCACCTAAAACGGTTAATTGGATATGCTGTCCTCGAATCATGGCAAAACTGGTGGCACTATCAAAATAGGCAGCACCTGGTAAGGCGGTAATCGTTTGTTTCCCTGCATTAATTAAATCTGCGTCTTCCTCCCCTTCATAAGGGAAAGGTCCCATTCCCAAAATACCATTCTCTGATTGGAACTCTACATTGATTCCTTCTGGAATGTGGTTGGCAATTAAAGTAGGAATACCAATTCCTAAGTTTACATACCATCCGTCTTGTAATTCTTGGGCAATACGCTGGGCTATTTGATCTTTATTTAGCATAATTTTTAAACATTTTTCATTAAATAGTAAATCATCTCTCGACCCAATCAGTAACTAATCAACGACTAAACTTTAGGTCGAGTAGTTATTCTTTCAATACGTTTTTCATAATCTGTTCCTTGGAATATCCGCTGCACAAAAACACCTGTTGTATGAATTTGATTAGGGTCTAATGCGCCAGCAGGAACTAACTCCTCTACTTCTGCAACTGTTATTTTACCTGCCATGGCCATCATTGGATTGAAATTTTTAGCGGTCGCTTTGAATATTAAATTACCCGCTGTATCTCCTTTCCATGCCTTAACGAAGGCAAAATCAGCTTGGAATGCCATTTCTAAAATATGTGGTTTCCCATCAAAAATTCTAACTTCTTTACCTTCGGCTACTTCTGTTCCATAGCCTGCTGGTGTATAAAACGCAGGAATACCTGCCCCTGCCGCTCGACATCTTTCTGCTAAGGAGCCTTGTGGTACTAAATCTACTTCCAGTTCCCCTGACAGCATTTGCCTTTCAAATTCTTTGTTTTCTCCCACGTAAGAGGAAATCATTTTTTTAATTTGCTTTCCTTGTAGTAACAAGCCCAACCCAAAATCATCTACACCAGCATTATTACTGATACAGGTAAGTCCTGTAATACCTCGGCGAACTAGTTCTTTAATCGCATTTTCTGGAATACCGCATAGGCCAAATCCACCAAGCATAAAGGTCATGTTGTTTTCTACTCCCTCTAATGCTGCTTGTACATTTTCGACTACTTTATTTAAAGCCATATTCTTAATTTATTTTTTTTAAAACTGGTTAAACTTATTACACTGTAAATTCAGTGTTTTTATATTTTTTATTTGTCCGCCGAGTAAGACATAAAGAAATTTTGTTTATAGTAGATTTTATTTGGTTCACGGTTCACGGCATACGGTTCACGGTCGGTCTTAAGAAAACTTTTCGAATAAAGTCTAGTGTGTGACGTAAAAAAAATAACTTGTTAACTTTGAAAAAATAATAGTTGCCGATATTTCTAGTCTCCAGACTAGAAATCGCTATCTAGTCGTCTCCAGACGACTGCCTTC
>CALLVC010000087.1 GCA_938010785.1 uncultured Saprospiraceae bacterium | reverse complement strand
ATAAAGTAACACGGATATTTAATAACACGGAATAGGGCGAACGAAAAGTCGTTTTTATAATATGTAATCGACTGATAAAAGTTAAAAACTGCTAAAATATTGGTTTGAAGATGCAATCTTCAAACATCGACTATCAATTTTTCAAAGGTTTATATATTACGATTTTGACTTTTCGTTCGCCCTAAATAGCCAATAAAAAAGCCCCTTATTTAGTTAGAGTACCAATAAGTCTTTTCTATCAGTTCTTTCTTGTCTTCCATAATTTGAATTATGTAGTTTTTTATCTACACTCAAATTTCATTTTTCAAATCCAAAATATAATTCCTAATTATCGCCTCTTTGACAAATCATTGATTATCAACTTAAAGTCTACCTACCAATAATACGTAATTATATTTTTACAATATTTTAACAAAATAAACATAGTTAAAATTTTTTATATACAAAAAATTTATTAGTTTCGTCCCTTAAAGCTTTGTGTCAAAATAACACAAAGAATGATTAGGAATAAAAATGACGTCTAGTAAAACAGGAAACATTAATACTTGGCTTAGCCATTTACAGGAAGAAACGAAGTTTTCGATTTCTGTAGACTGTGTGATATTTGGGTATGACAGTTCCAAATTGAAAGTATTATTAATCGACTGTAACATGCCACCCTATGAGGGGCGTAAATCACTAATCGGAGAATTATTAGAAGCTAAAGAAACAACAACTCAAGCAGCTAGAAGGATTCTTAAAAATTGTACCTCCTTAAAGGATTTATATTTAGAGGAAGTTAGTGTTTATAGCAATCCCGATAGGCATCCTTTAGGAAGAGTCGTTACCCTAGCCTATTATTCCTTGATTAGCATAGCCGATTACGAAAAACATATCGTAGATGCAGCCAACAAACGACTAGAATGGATTGATTTAGAGGACATCAATAAATTAGCATTCGACCATCAAGAGATATTGACAGACGCATATAATCGACTACAAAGAACCGTACGAGAAAAGCCAATTGGTTTTTCCATGCTACCAAAAAAGTTTACCTTAATTCAATTACAAAACTTTTATGAAACAGTTTTAAATATTGAGGTAGACCGTAGGAATTTCAGACGAAAATTAATGGCCTTAGGTTTATTGATTGATTTACAGGAAGTTCAAGACAATGTATCACATCGACCTGCAAAATTGTACAGCTTTGATTTCGAAAAATATAAGCAAAAACAAAACATTGGAACCTTAAACTTTGAAATTTAATCCAAACACATATCGCACCCATTTTATTAATAATTCCAGCGCAATAAAATCCTTTATTGCTCTACTTTTCTTATATCCTTTTTGCTCGCTTTCCCAAACTATTTTTCAAAAAGAACTTCCTGAAATGAATTTGATAGTTTTTAAATTCAATCAAAATGGTTGGGAGAATAATGGGTATTATTTAAGTAATTCTAGAAAGGATATAGATAACTTTATTAATAGTTCGTTGCCTAAAAATTTTGTTTAGCAAGCATTAAAAGAAACTGTTCTTATTACTTATTATAAAATACTGCATATAACCAATATTGTAAAAATGGTAGTCAAAAAAATATTTTACTAACTACCAAAATTTACTTCACAAAACTTTATTAATTAAAACTTTCGGAATGAAAAAATTTTACTTTGCTTTATTGCTCTTGTGTTCGGCGTTTACCCTCTCGGCACAAGATGCGACAGTAAACATTACCTTTTTTGTTAATGTCGATGGATTGACTATTAACGAAGGGGGGATGTTAATCTCTGGTAGTTTCAATGGATGGTCAGATATGGCTATGATTGAAAATACAGATGGCAACTGGTATGGAACAGTTGCTTTAACACCGGGTACAGAGGTAGAATACAAATTTAAAAATGGTCCTGATGGTTGGGAAGATGGTATTGAAGGAGATTGTACAAATGGATTTGGAAATCGGTTTATAATGGTTCCTACAGAATCACAAAGCTTAAACCTAGTTGGGTTTAATTCTTGTGGTTCCCAAGCAAATGCACCTTCTGTTGTTAGCGCATCCAACGTCACTTTTTCGGTAGATATGAATGATTATACAGTAGACTTTGGTACGGTATTTTTGAGTGGCAATTTTAACGGCTGGGATGGTGGTGCCAACCCTTTAGCAGACGCTGACGGTGATGGCATCTGGGAAACAACCATTGCTTTAGAGAATGGAAGTTATGATTATAAATTCCAATTAGACGGTTGGACAGTACAAGAACAATGGGATGCAGCTCAGTCTTGTACGATGGCTTTTGGGGAGAATGGCGAATTTATCAATCGAGTAATTACAGTTGATGGAGATACAGAATCTTGCTTCAAATGGAATAGCTGTGACGCTTGTGGAGATGGTGGAAGTGGAGGCACACCGAACGTTACCTTCGCTGTAGACATGAACGATTATACAGCAGATTTTGGTACAGTATTTTTAAGTGGCAATTTTAATGGCTGGGATGGTGGTGCCAACCCTTTAGCAGACGCTGACGGTGACGGCATCTGGGAAACAACCATACCTTTAGCAAATGGCAGCTACGATTATAAATTCCAATTAGACGGTTGGACAGTGCAAGAACAATGGGATGCAGCTCAGTCTTGTACGATGGCTTTTGGGGAAAATGGAGAATTTATCAATCGGGTAATTACCGTTGATGGAGATACAGAATCTTGCTTCAAATGGAATAGCTGTGACGCTTGTGGAGATGGTCTAAGCGGAGGAATACCAAACGTTACCTTCTCTGTAGACATGAGTGATTATACTGAAGCATTTACGACTGTATTTTTAAGTGGTAATTTTAATGGTTGGTCTGGTGATGCAAATCCGCTTTCTGATGCCAATGGTGACGGAATTTGGGAAACAACTATTCCTTTAGAAAGTGGAAGTTATGATTATAAATTCCAATTAGATGCTTGGACAGTGCAAGAACAATTGGATGCAGCTCAATCCTGTACGATGGCTTTTGGGGAGAATGGCGAATTTATCAATCGAGTAATTACCGTTGATGGAGATACAGAATCTTGCTTCAAATGGAACAGCTGTGATGCTTGTGTAGGAATTACACCAACAGACCCTGATGTCACTTTTTCTGTAGATATGAGTGATTATACAGAAGCATTTACAACCGTCTTTTTAAGTGGTAACTTCAATGGTTGGTCTGGTGATGCAAATCCGTTGATGGATGCAGATGGTGATGGCATCTGGGAGACAACTATTCCTTTAGCAAATGGAAGTTATGATTATAAATTCCAATTAGATGCTTGGACGGTTCAAGAACAATGGGAGGAAGCAGAATCTTGTACAATGGCTTTTGGGGAGAATGGTGAATTTATCAATCGGGTAATTACGGTTGATGGAGATACAGGTTCTTGTTTTAAGTGGAATAGCTGTGAAGCTTGTGCAGTTGGTGGTCCAGTAGATACTTTTAGTGTGACTTTTACGGTAGATATGAGTTTAGAAGATTCAATAGACGCAGAAGGAATATTTATTGCTGGTACTTTCACCGAGTGGAGTGATGCAGCAATGACCGATAACGGTGATGGTACTTGGTCTTATACTGGAAGATTCGGTCAAGGTGATATGTTGGCTTACAAATTTAAGAACGGTCCAGGTGGCTGGGAAGCGAATGAAGTAAGGTCTTG
This sequence comes from uncultured Saprospiraceae bacterium, assembly GCA_938010785.1. GTDB lineage: Bacteria > Bacteroidota > Bacteroidia > Chitinophagales > Saprospiraceae > JAFMDF01. Next base: position 5,304 of record CALLVC010000087.1, on the reverse strand, counting down.
TACATTAGAAGGTACACTAGGCGATAGAGGTCATACGGTAGGTGCTGGCGATGAAGTCCTACCAACCGTATGTTTCAATTCTTGTGCAGCGTGTTTCTTAGATATAACTTTTGTGGTTGACCCATCGCAAGAAGAAGTTGCTCCAGAAGGTATGTTTATCGCAGGTTCTTTTAATGAATGGACTGATGGAGCAATGACTTTAGATGAAGCTACTGGCTTATGGTCTACAACGGTATCCTTATCTCCTGGTACCTCAGTTGAATACAAATTTAAGAATGGTCCTGATGGTTGGGAAGCTGATTTTGCTGGAAGTTGTTCTATTGACGGAACAGGTAACAGAGTATTAGTTGTACCAGAAACTGCTGGTGCGCTTTCAACTGTATGTTTCAATTCTTGTGTTGGTTGTAACCAAGTTACGCTAAATGTAACGGTTGACATGAACCAAGAAACAGTTGCTGAAGAAGGCGTATTTATCGCTGGTGGATTTAATGGCTGGACAGATGGTGCAATGACCGATAACGGTGATGGCACTTATTCTGCATCGTTAGTGGTTGACAAAAATTCAACAGTAGAATATAAGTTCAAAAATGGTCCTGATGGTTGGGAGATGGATTTTGCTGGAGATTGTGGAACAGGAAATAGAATGACCGCAGTAGCAGAAGAAGATGTAACCGTAGCAGAAGTTTGCTTCAACTCTTGTACAACTTGCACTGAGCCAATGGTTACGTTTACAGTAGATATGTCAGACGTTGAAGTCGCAGCAGAGGGCGTTTTCTTATCGGGTGCGTTCAACGATTTTGGCGATATGATGATGACAGATAATGGTGATGGTACTTGGTCTGCAACAGTTCAGGTTGCACCAAGAGCTGCCTACGAATACAAGTTTAAAAATGGTGCTGATTTTGAAGATGTCCCAGGTGCTTGTGCCGTTGGTTTCTTAGGCAATAGAGAGGTAAGCGTAAGTAACGTCGATGTTGCTTTACCAACTGTTTGTTTCGGTTCTTGTGTAGGTTGTGGTTTAGTAGCAACAACTTTCACAGTAGATATGTCTCAAGAAAATGTCAATGCAGAAGGGGTCAGAGTAGCAGGTTCTTTCAGTGAATGGACAGATGTTTTATTATCAGACGTTGGAAATGGCATTTGGTCTGGAATTGTTGGAGTTATGCCAAATAGTACTATTGAGTGGAAATATAAAAATGGCCCTGATGGTTGGGAAGGAGAAATTGAAGGCGAATGTGTATCTGCGGAAAGTGGAAACAGAGTTTTTGCTGTTGCTGACATGGATGCTTCAGTTGCGCAAACTTGTTTTGAGTCTTGTGATATTTGTATGGAGGAGCCAGACCCAGACCCAATTGGTTTGACTACCTTAAATATCGAAAATTCTTGTTTAAATGATGATGGCACTATTACCATTAGATTCGATTTACAATTTAACTGTGATATTGCTCCTGGTGATTTATCAGGTATGTCTGAAATCGGTTTCCATTCTGGCGCAAATAACTGGTCTAGTGTTGTGGAATGGGATGCAGAAGGTGCAGCAACCGCTGTAAATAATGGAAATGATGTATTCGAGGTAACTATTGACCCAGTTGCTTATTATGGCTTAGGTTCAATTGATGAGTTGGACAATATTATGATGGTATTCAATCAAGGAGCAACTGTACCAGATGAGCCTTGGGCTTCTGAAGGAAAAACAAATGGCGAAGGAGGATTGGGCGCTTGTGCTGATATTATGTTAGTGGCTTCTGAGTTAAGAAATTGTTCAGATATTGGTGGCGGTAGCGAAACTGCCTCTTCAGCGGCTTTATTAGCTGCAGGTTCTTGTGTATCGGAAGCAGGAATGGTCAATATTGTTTTCGACTTAGCCGACAACTGTATGGAATCTCCAGGAAGTTTAGCTGGATTAAGCGAAGTTGGTTTCCACTCTGGTGCAAATGATTGGTCTTCTGTAGTTGAATGGAATGCAGACGGTGCAACTACTGGTGTAAATGATGGAAATGATGTATTTACCGTCTCTTTAGACCCTGCTGCATATTATGGGGTTGCATTAGCTGATTTAAGCAATATTTTCTTTGTATTAAATCAAGGTCCAGCATTCCCTGATGCACCTTGGGATTCAGAAGGAAAAGCACAAGGCGATGGTGCATGTGTAGATTTTAATGTTACGATTTCTGAATTACCAACTTGTGCTACTGCACCACCAGTAGAACCAATGGTACAAGATTTACCATTGACTTACGATTCTGATGCTGTTGAATATCAACTATTTGCATTTGGTGATGCCATCGCTACTAGAATTGATAACCCAGACCCATCTGGTGAAAATACAAGTAGCAAGGTGATGAGTCTTGAAAAGCCTGCAGGTGCACAACCTTGGGCTGGTGTGGCAATGCCAGTAGCTACAACGATGGACTTCTCTGGAAGTACAATGATGTTTGTTTCCATTTGGTCTCCAAGAGCGGATGTTCCTGTCTTATTAAAAATTGAGGATACAAATTCTGCACCAGATGCTAATGGAAATCCGTCAATTATTTCTGAGGTTTTTGCCAATACAACTACTGCTAACGCATGGGAAGTATTAACATTTGATATGTCTACACATCCAGGTTTCAGCTTAGACCACAGTTACAATCAAGTAGTTGTTTTTGCGGATATGAATAATGCTGGTACTGGAGAAACCTTCTACATTGATAATATTGGTCAAGTTATCATCTCTACTTCTACCGTAGATTTAGTACAAGAAAACCAATTCACGGTAGCACCGAATCCATTTAATAGCCAAACTTTAGTGACTTGGGAAAATGCAAATAACACAACTTTCCAAGTAAGCTTATTAAATGTAACAGGTCAAGTCATGAGAACCTACCAAAACGTACAAGGCGAATCTTTAAGAATTGCTAAAGACGATTTAGTAGGGGGCATGTATTTCTTAAATTTCAGAGATGAAAAAGGAAATATGGGTACGATGAAATTATTGATTGAATAATGCTAGATACTGGTTGCTGGATGCTAGATGCTCGTTCCTGAGTGTCTAGTATCCCGCACTATTTTTTATAGACATAAATTTCACCCAATTTCTACCTTTGAAAACTAAAGAAAAAATGGGTACACCACCCTACTACCGTGATTCAAAAGTTTTTAATATTCTGCCTCGCCGCCTTCGGCGGCTCGGCGAAGGGATTTTTAAGGGTGAGTAAATCTAGGTTTTCCAATAGAAAAGCTAGATTTACTCACCCTTAACATCCCCTGTTTTGAGCCCGCAAAGCGGGCGAAAAACCTAAATAAACTTTTGAAACACTGTACTACCATTCATCATTCAAGAATATTGTATGAAACTAATTTACAAATTACTTTTACTAGTCCTTACCAGTTTGCTCTTGCCGAGCTGGTTGACTGCCCAAAGAACAATATCTGGAACAATTACGGATTCAGAAACAGGCGAACCGCTGATTGGAGCAAATGTCCTTATACCGGGTGCTTCTACTGGAACAGTATCAGATTTTGATGGCAAATACAGTCTAAATATCCCAGAAGGAACCTCTACATTGACCTTTTCTTATACGGGCTATGCAGCTATAGATAAAGAAATTGATGCTAGTACGACCATCTTAGACATCCAACTAAATGCGGGAGAAGTCTTAGATGAAGTTGTCGTCATTGGCTATGGAACCATCAAAAAAGAAGATGCCACAGGTTCTGTCCAATCCGTTACTTCCGAAAAATTTAATAAGGGAGCTATTACTGGCCCACAAGAATTATTAGCAGGTAAAATTGCAGGTGTTTCCATTACCACCAATAGTGGTGCACCGGGAGAAGGGGCAAAAATTAGAATCAGAGGAGAATCTTCTCTAAGTGCAAATAATGACCCACTAATAGTAATTGATGGAGTGCCACTAGCTGGAGGCGGTGTTTCTGGAAGTAGAAATGCTTTAAATCTAATCAATCCTAACGATATTGAATCTTTTACCGTTCTAAAAGATGCTTCTGCGTCAGCCATCTATGGAAATAGAGCTGCTGGTGGGGTTATTATTATTACCACAAAAAAAGGGTCGGTTGGTAGTAAATTAAAAGTCGGTTATGCAGGAAATGTATCTTTTGGGGTCATTGACAAAAAGGTAGAAACATTGAATGCCAGACAATTCAGTAGCTTGATTCAAGCACGTTTTGAGCCAGACCATCCAGCCGTTTTGGCCTTAGGAACAGAAGAAACGGATTGGCAAGATGAAATTTACCAAACAGCAATCGGACATGACCATAATGTAAATGTATCTGGGGCTGCTGGTGCCATTCCTTATAGAGTCTCTCTAGGTTATACCGATAAAAATGGGCTATTAAAAACAGATAGATTCCAAAGATTAACAGCAGGCGTTAATTTAAATCCTAGTTTTTTAGACAATCGTTTACAATTCAATATTGGTTTAAAAGCAATGCAAATTAAAAACCATTTTGCGGATAGAGGAGCGATTGGTAATGCGTTAAGTTTTGACCCAACTAAGCCAGTTTTAGACCCAGAAAGTCCTTTTGGAGGCTTTTGGACTTGGACCCAAGCAGACGGCAATCCTAATGTATTGGCAACTACCAATCCTTTAGCATTATTAGAGTTGAAAGATGATAATTCCGAGGTTAGTCGATACATCGGAAGTTTTCAAGCGGATTATCGTTTTTCTTTCTTACCTGCTTTAAGAGCCAATCTAAATTTAGCCTACGATAAATCAGATTCCGAAGGAAGTGTTTTTATTCCAGAAGAAGCTGCTTTTCAATTTTTTAATGGTGGAGAAGATAGAAATTATACCCAACAAAAAGAAAATAAATTAGCTGAATTCTATTTAAATTATAAAAAGGATTTTGGAAAAAATGGAGTCGATTTAATGGCAGGTTATTCTTGGCAAAACTTCTTTGTAGACAATTTTTCTGAAGCAACGAATGTAGCAGGTACAAACATTTTAGCAGCTGCCAATTCTGACCCTAGAGAATTATTTTTAGTCTCTATGTTTGGTCGATTAAACTATGCTTATAATGACCGATATTTGTTAACCCTTTCTTTAAGAAGAGACGGTACTTCTCGCTTTAGTCCTGAAAATCGTTGGGGATTATTCCCTGCGGCAGCATTAGCAGTCAAAGTAATGAATAATGCTGATGCAACGGGCTTATCTAATTTAAAAATAAGAGTTGGCTATGGGGTAACAGGACAAGAGAATATTGGTAACAATAGTAGAGATTATTACGCTTATCTGCCACAATACCAAGCCGGCTTTGATAATGCTCAGTATCAATTTGGAAATGGTTTTGTTAATACACTACGGC
>CALLVC010000086.1 GCA_938010785.1 uncultured Saprospiraceae bacterium | reverse complement strand
CCGGCAGGCAGGCTCGCCATAGCGGTGCTATGTCTGTAAGCCTCCCATCCGCTTTGCGGTTCACCCGTACGGGTTCATGCCTTGTCTAGGAAAAAAATATTTCCTCAAAATGACCACTTTATTAATTTATTTTGCCTAAATCTAATTTTATGTGCAAAAATACAAATCATTCAAAAGAAATATGGAAAATATATAAGGAGGTTAAGTAGCTGACAAATTATTTTACTTAAAATAGATGAAGAAGTTATCACATTCATTGTTTTTGATTTGAGTAAGTTGAATTCTTACTCCTTTCTCCTAAAATTTCAAATAAATACTTAAAGTGAAGTATTAAAATCAAACCTTCTATTCCAAGAGTTGTTACTTTTGCAAACTATACAAAGTTTATATATCCATCTAAACCCAGCGTGTGAAGGAATTATTTGTCCTCAATAAGTTTTTTGTCAAATATAAATGGCACTTTTTATTTGGTATCGTCTTCGTTGCCTTGTCCAATTATTTTAGGGTGTTGCAGCCGCAGATGATTCGAGAAGCGTTGGACTTAGTTGTTGAAAACATTGCCCTTTATCGACAATTAGGTGGTTTTGATTTGCAAGCTGAATTGTTTGGGATTTTGGGGAATACACTATTTGTTTTTGGTGGATTGGTGCTGCTTTTGGCACTTATCATGGGGGTCTTTATGTATTTTATGCGGCAGACGATTATCGTGATGTCCCGACGGATAGAATTTGATATGCGGCAAGAATTGTTTGACCACTATGAAAAATTAGATTTAGCGTTTTATAAAAAAAATAATACGGGTGATTTGATGTCTAGAATCACAGAAGACGTCAATAAAGTACGGATGTATTTGGGACCAGCGATTCTTTACTTTATCAACCTAGTGACCCTATTTATTTTTGTGATTTACTCAATGCTACAGGTAAGTCCCGAATTGAGTTTGTACGTTTTGGCTCCCCTCCCCTTTCTATCGGTTTCTATCTATTATGTGTCCAGTTTGATAAATAAAAGAAGTACGATTATTCAGCAGCAATTGGCTACCTTGAATAGTACTTCTCAAGAGGTTTACTCTGGCATTAGAGTGGTCAAATCTTATGTGCAAGAAGGACCAATGGGGCGTTTCTTCTCAGGGCAAAGCCAAAATTATATGGACAAATCAATGGATTTGGCAAAAATCAATGCCTTATTCTTTCCATTGATGATGCTCTTAGTAGGAATTAGTACCATACTGACGGTATATGTTGGAGGTTTGCAAGTGGTGAAAGGAACCGTTACGCCTGGAAATATTGCTGAATTTGTGATTTATGTCAATATGCTGACTTGGCCAGTTACCGCTATCGGGTGGATTGCTTCAATTGTGCAACAAGCAGCAGCATCTCAAAAACGGATTAATGAATTTTTAGAAACTAAACCTGCAATTGCTTCTCCTAAGGTAGCAGCAAAAAAATTGGCTGGTGCAGTCGCTTTTGAATACGTCTCTTTTACTTATCCAGATACAGGCATCCAAGCTTTAGACAAAGTGTCTTTTTCCTTAAAGAAGGGAGAAAAAATGGCGATTATTGGGCGTACAGGTTCGGGTAAGACAACGATTGCAGATTTGCTATTGCGGATGTATGACGTGAGCGAAGGAGAGATATTATTAGACGGTACTAATATTGCAAAAAAGGATTTATCAAGCGTTCGAAGTCAAATTGGTTACGTCCCTCAAGACATCTTTTTATTTTCTGATACGATTTCAAAAAATATTGCTTTTGCTAATAAAGATGTTAGTCAAGAAGAAATCGAACAATTTGCCAGATACTCCGCTGTTTATGAGGATATCAAAGGCTTGTCTCAAGGATTTGATACTTTAGTTGGGGAAAGAGGGGTGACACTTTCTGGTGGTCAAAAACAAAGGGTTTCTATCGCAAGAGCTTTGATAAAAAAACCAGAAATCATTATTTTAGATGACTGTTTGTCTGCCGTTGATACCAATACGGAAGCCCAAATTTTAGGCTATTTTAATGAATCGCTACAAGATAAAACCACCATTATTATTACGCACCGAATTTATGCTCATTTGAGATTTGATAAAATTATCGTCTTAGAAGATGGGAAAATTGTGGAGGAAGGCACGCATGAAGATTTACTTAAAAATAAGGCGTATTATTTTGATTTGTATGAGAAACAGCGAATGGAAGAGGTTGCGGAGTAGGGTTTATTGGCTTTTATTTTGCCCCAAAATCATAAATCAGAATTCATACCTGCCTGCCTGTCCGGTAGGCAGGTATGATTTCCACGTCAAACGAGAAATTTCTCGATCCCTACCTCACTGATGTCTCGACTTGTCCACTTTTTCGCTCTTTAATAAACAACGTAAAGAACCCGCCAAAAATTAGAAAGGTACCTGCCAATCGAATCACATTAATTGGATTTTGACCTAACAAATCATAGACAAAAAACTGCATGGTAAAGATTTGGATAATCATTGGCACCACAATGAAGACATTAAAAATCCCCATGTAAACACCTGTTTTATCCTTTGGAATGGAACCCGCTAATAATTGGTAGGGCATCGCCAACATAGAAGCCCATGCTACCCCTAATCCAATCGTATAAAGGTAGAGCGAATAAATCGGGATACTTCCTCCTCCGAAAGGATTCGGTAAGCTGAATAAGACATCTGTAATGCTTAAATAAGGAATCATTAATAAGCCGATTCCGCCTAATAATAAACTAAAAAAATGAACGCCCTTCGCTCCTATCCTAATAGCTAATGGCACCAATGCAAAGGCTAATAAAAAACAAAATATATTATAGGTACCGTTCATTTGACCGGTCAAGACTTGCGCTTGCTTAAATCCTGCTGTTTGTTCATCTAAAGTATCAAATAAAGAAAGCGACAGTGCAGAGGTCAAATATTGCCAATAACAAAACATCGCATACCAAGTAAAAAACTTAACTGGGATGAGTTGTTTCATAGTCACAGGCATGTTTTTTATCGCTTCGACTATGTCGTTATACGTTCTGGAGATAGCACTTCCTTTTGCCTTCTCCGCTTCCATTCTCGCCAAATCTTCATCTGAGGGTGGATATTCTGGAGTGGTAAAAATAGAATAAAGGACTGTTGTGATAGACGCAAAAGAACCAATAAAGAATGCCCAATAAGTGGAAACTGGAATCCCATTTTCCATTGTGTCGGTCAAGGCAAAAACGCCGAAGGTAATTAAAATTGCTGGCGTAAAGTTAGCTAAAGTACTCGCTAGACCTGTTAGGAAACTCTGCATCAAAAAGCCTAGGGAGTGCTGGTCTTCTTCTAATTTGTCTGAGACAAAAGCACGATAGGGTTCTAAGGCAATATTATTACCAGCATCCAATATCCATAATAGCCCTGCTGCCATCCAAATAGATTGGGAAAATGGCATAAATATCAAGGCAACACTCGCTAAAATTGCGCCTATTAAGAAAAATGGTTTTCTTCTGCCAAACTTCGGAGACCATGTACCATCACTAACGGCTCCGATAATCGGTTGGACAATTAATCCTGTTACTGGTCCTGCTAACCATAATAGCGGCAATTCACTTTCTACTGCTCCCAAATACTTATATATGGCACTCATATTACTTTGCTGTAAGCCAAAGCTGAATTGAATCCCAAAAAAGCCAAAATTCATATTCCAAATCTGCCAAAACGAGAGTTTAGGTCTAACGGAATCAAGCGTAATTTTTGACATAGCTACTTTTTTGTTGAAGTTGATATAGAATCGATTAGTGTTAGTGCACCAAAGCACACTAAACAACGACTGCTTATTTTGAAGTTAGGTTTGTAGTATAGTTGAAACTAAAGGAAGAAAGCCAAATATAGTAAAAACTTGGATAAGAAAGGATTTGAAGTTGTAAAATTATTAGGATAGAATAGGAGTATTGATAAAAATTAACTTCGACACTTTAGGGCAAAGAAAAAGAGCGAAGTGTTAAAAAACATACCTTCGCTCTTGTAAGAAATCACCCGACTGTTATATCTTATATTTCATTTGGAAAGAATAAAATTAGGTTGTCTTAACAAGGTTTACAAATTTATCATTTGCTGGTTCTTGTCACGCTACTCTTTTATTCTGGTTCAAAGATAATCCATTTTTAACAATTAGTTAAGTTTTTATTTAAAATTTTATAAAAATATTTAACATTTCGTCTGTCACATCTTAAAATATTTTTGATAAAAATTCGTTATATGAATCATTTTCTCAAAAAATTAGTAAGACCTTACTATACACCTTGTTGTAATACAAATGTTTAGACATTGAATATTTACTAATATATATAAATTTAACTCACTTGTTCTCTCTACCTAACAAAGAACGCCTGTTGATAAATAAATGTTCCTTTTTTCATAAATAGCTACTTACTCTGTCACAATAATTACATATCCGTGGTCAAAAAATTATTTTTTATATTATAATTATTAAAATTAAAAGCAAAATATGCTAGGTCTAACCCTAAAATAGCCCTACTGAATACTACATTGAATTGGAAAAACTTTCTATATTTTCTTATTTTCCTTTCCATCTAACTTTAACCTCCTTTTTATATTTCGAGTAATTTTTATTATTGGTTTTAGATTTCGGTTATTTTTTCCTTATTATTGTATCATTCCTCTAAGCCCCTAAAAAAACTATTATGCCGACCAATAAACTTTATTTTTATTTACTCTTTGTATTTTATTTCCTTTACTTTCAAGGATATGGTCAGAATACTCCTTCAGATACAACTCATCAGCATTTAGAGATAGCGCCCCAAAATTCAAAATTGATTGAAAAGGACAGTACGGTTCAGCCTGATTTCTATTCCTCCACCACCATCTTTCAAAAAATTAGTAGAGATAGTTTTTTTGAGGTAGTGCTAGAGACTAATTTTGATTCCCTAATAAAAAATAAAAAAGTCAGTAATAAGAAATATCCAGGTATCATTCTTTTTAAAAATAAGAAAGGAGAAAAATTTAAGACAAAGGTCAAAATAGAACCAAGAGGAAAGAGTAGAAGGAAAGTTTGTAGTATGCCTCCGCTTAAGATTGATTTCCCGAAAAAAGCTTTAGAGGCTTTAGGTTTATTTCCTGGATGTGATAAATTAAAATTAGTAACCAATTGCAACGATACAGAAGATAGCGACCAAGTCCTGATGAAGGAATTTTGGATTTATAACCTCTATAACCATATCACTCCTGAAAGCTACAAAGTCTTTTCTGTAAAAATCACTTATGTCAATTCTAATGACCCAAAGGATAGAATCGAACGATTCGCTTTTTTCATTGAAAATAATGATGAATTGGCGATGAGACTAAATGGTAAGGTAGTTACCCAATTTGGTACTCAACCCTCTTGGATTACACCAACAAGTTATCACAACACCTTATTGTTTAATTATATGATTGGAAATTTAGATTGGGATATTTTGGTCGGTAGAAATGTCAAATTAATCAAAACGGAAACTAGCGATAAGCTTATTTTAGTACCTTATGACTTCGATTATGCTGGACTCGTTAAAGCACCTCATGCTCGCTTAAACCCTGATTTCAACCAACAACATATTGAACAACGCTTTGCTAGAGGTAAGTTTCCTGATAAGGCTGCTTTAGACAAAACTGTCAAAGAATTTATGTCACACAAAGATGATGGCTTTCAGTGCTTTAAGAAATGCCCAATTCTAAATAAAAAAGTTAAGAAAAAAATGAATCGATATTTAGGCTCGTTTTATCAAATCTTAAAGGACAAACCTACTTTATATGAGGCTTTTTTGGAGGAAGGGGAATGAGAAGGTTTATGAGGTGAATGAGGTTTATAAGGTTTATGAGGTCATGAGGTCATGAGGTTTAGCTTGGGATCAGTTCAAGGATGGCGGTAAACGGTTTACAGTAATTATGTCTTAAAAAATGAGGTTTACAAGGAACACATCCCTATAAACCTCATTTACCCTATAAGCCTCATCACCTCATTCACCTCGCCCTCCTACACCGTCTGAATAATATCATATTGCGTCAAAATATGCATACTTCCTGCTTTATCTTTGGCCACTACTGCTGGTATCTTTTTGCTGATATATCGCGCTAAACTTTTCACTGGCAAATCTTCTGCTACCAAAGGAAATGCTTCGCCCATAATGGTTTCGACCTGATTTTCTGTATTCTTTAAAGGATTCTCCAACAAATAGGATAATACCGCACTTTCTGTAATTGAACCTAGAATCTGGTCTTTTTCTACCACTGGTAATTGAGAAATATCTTTTTCTTTCATCAAATTAAATACAGAACGTACTGTATCTTTTGGCGAGACAGAAATAAATTTCTCCCCATTTTTAGCAGAAATCATATCTTTTACTGTCAAATCATCCTCTAAAAATCCACGCTCTCGCATCCAATCGTCATTGTAGATTTTTCCTACATATCGACTTCCATGATCATGAATCACTACTACGACTACATCATCCTTCGTCAATTGGTCTTTCACCTGTAATAATCCTGCAAAAGCGGACCCCGCAGAATACCCCAATAAAAGCCCTTCTTCTCTTGCCAACCTTCTACACATCAATGCTCCATCTTTATCAGTTACTTTCTCAAAATGGTCGATTAAACTAAAATCTACATTTTTTGGTAAGATATCCTCTCCGATTCCTTCTGTGATATATGGATAAATTTCTTTTTCATCAAAAACACCTGTTTCATGGTATTTCTTAAAGACGGACCCATAAGTATCTATCCCGATTATTTTGATGTCTTTCTTTTGTTCTTTTAAATATTTTGAAGTTCCAGAAATGGTTCCACCAGTTCCTACCCCAACAATCATATGGGTTATCTTACCTTCTGTCTGTTCCCAAATTTCAGGACCTGTTGATTCATAATGCGCTTGTCGGTTGGATAAATTATCGTATTGATTACACCAGAAAGAATTTGGAATTTCCTTACTTAATTTTTCGGCAACAGAATAATATGACCTCGGGTCATCAGGTTCGACATTGGTTGGACAAACGATTACTTCCGAACCCATCGCTTTTAATAAGTCCATTTTCTCTTTACTCTGCTTATCACTTGTCGTAAAAATAGATTTATATCCTTTGACGCAGGCGGCAATTGCCAAACCCATTCCTGTATTTCCAGAAGTACATTCTATGATTGTTCCGCCTGGCTGGATATCTCCCCTTTTCTCAGCGTCTTCCAACATTTTTAAGGCCATTCTGTCTTTAATGGAATGCCCAGGGTTTGTGGTTTCTAATTTCACCAATACTAAAGCTGGTATTTCCTTCGCTATTTTATTTATCTTAATGAGTGGTGTGTCACCTATGGTCTCTAGGACATTTTTATGGTACATTATGTAA